>NTKQ01000015.1 GCA_002457075.1 Cryomorphaceae bacterium MED-G11 | reverse complement strand
TAGTTTTTAAGAACTTTTGGTAGGGGTTCTCTGAACATATTAAGAAGAGAGTATGATAAAACATTAACTCTCACGTCATTATATTTATAATAAGTACCAGGCTCTTTTTGAGCTTCTGATCTCCAATCATCAATAGTTTTACTTGTATCTGGCCTATCCTCCCAATGATTAATACCAAAAAGATTCCCGTGCCAATCAGATGATTGATTTAATAAGTGTTCCCATGATATTTTACTATTCATGTTGCCATCAAAAGTTTTATCCCACACATAATTAGATACCAAATCCTTTTCTGATTTTATTAAATCTCTATCTACAGCAACTCCAGTAACTGCTGAAAGATAGCTTTTTGTGACACTAAAAGTCATATCAACTCTTTGGGTGTCACCCCATGAAGCTATTATATATCCATCTTTAATAATTAGCCCATTTGTTGCACCTCTTTTTTTAGTAGGGCCTTTAATACTGTGGTACGGTTCGGATGAAAATCCTTTTAATATTTCAACTCTTAAATCCTTATCTCCATTATTTTGAGTTTTAATTACAAATTCAATTGCCTTATTAAGTTTTGTAGAGTCATAATTAAAAAATTCAGGAGATTTAGTTTCCCAATTTCCTTTAGTTGGAAAATATGAGTTTTGTGCATTAACATTTATAAAGAATATAATAGTTAAAAGGGATAAAATTTTTTTCATTTTTTTTAGTTTATAGAATCTTTTATTATCTGGGTTTTATTTAGATCAAAAGTTTCATTTAGATCCCAGTTTGCTCTTACTTCAATTTCATTTGAAAAATAATAAACAGGTTCAGGATTAACTTTTTGAAGATAATTTCCAGTATCCCATATATTATTATTATTTGAATCTTCAATTAATCTAAAGGTATATTTTCCAGGCCTTATATATTCAAAATTATATGTGGAGTTTTGAGAAACATTATTAAATTCTCTAATTATGTCACCATTATTATTTATCAAGTGAAGAATAAACTCAGATTCATTATTTCTAATCACATCTAAATAAACATTTCCATAGTCTTCTATTGTTTGACTAACCACACTATATTCTAAAGTGTCGTTAACAACCCCCTTTATGTCTTTTATAGATTCTGGTAAAATAAAAATCCTATAATTATCTGAAGGAGAAACTTCGAATTTTATATCTATTTCATCTAAATTATCGTTAATTGAAGTTGTAAAAGGAACTACTAAAGAGTCAATATCCCTAATAGTAATTAAAGAATCTTTAATATTTGTCACAGGAATATTAGATGAAAGCTTAAATGTTTCCTTGAGGTGGATTACATTAGTGGTTTTAGGACTTATACTTAATGAATCGATTAATGTATCTCTGGCTCTGTCAAATTTAACTGTCACAAGCTTAACAGTATCTTTTTCTATCAAATTAAAATTTAAAGAATCAAAGCTATTTCTCGAAAGCCAAAAATTAAGTGTATCTTTTTCATCTTCTTTTGTAAATGTATACTGAATACTGTCTGGAATAGATGATTCAATCTCAATATTTTTTAAATCAAGTTTTCCATAATATCCAAATCCAATTTTTTCACTATTTATAAAATGAGGTTTATCCCATATCAAAGCTGTCTCTTCTTTGAATAATTTAAAATCAATAATTGAATCTCTTGGAAGAGTAATTAACGAGTCAATGAATCCAATCTTATCATAAAATGGATCAAAAAAGTAATTATTGTCAACATCTTTTAAGGCTATAATTAAATATTTACCCTCTTTAAGATTTTGAAATTGATATAAGGTTGAATCTAGTGAATTGGCAACATATGTTGGACGCTCATTAAAGATTATGGAATCTTTAAAAATAGAATCAATTCTATAAAGTTGAAGTGAAACATAATTATCAGTTTCGAAATTATATGCATCAGATATATTTCCTTTTATATATAACGAATCAATAGTCTCTCCTGTTGAAAATGTATAATTAAAAAAAGTTAGAGGGTTTCCTTCATTATTATCTTTAATGCTATTTCCAAAATTTATTGTATATGTTGTTTCTGATTCAAGACTATCTATAAATTTTAAAAAAACTTTCTTAGTTACTCCACTTAAGGGCTTAACTTCATAAGATTTCTTTTCTAGAGGTGGAGAAATAATTAATTGATCTTCAACTTTATCTAATTTAACCCACTCATCAAATGTGAGTTTAATTTCTTCAGAGTCAAAGTTTACTGAATTTAATTTAGGATTGGCATTTACAAGAACAGGAGGAATACTATCAGTCGGCCCTCCACTCGGTGAACCACGCTTTGCGCAACCATTAATTACTACTATTGATAAAACAGTGTAGATTAAATTTCTCATTGTATCAATTCAATTACAAATTAACGTATTTAAAATAGTAAAAAGAACTATTTTTACAATATACTAATGGATAAAGACGCTTTAAAAAAAATAATATCACACTCAAAAGAATATGGCTTTATATTTCCATCTAGTGAAATATATGAAGGGCTAAATGCTATTTATGACTATGCTCATAATGGAGTTTTACTTAAAAATAATATTAGAGAATACTGGTGGAAGTCAATGATTCAATTAAATGAAAATATAGTTGGTATTGACTCTGCTATATTTATGCATCCTAAAACATGGGTAGCCTCTGGTCATGTAGATGCTTTCAACGATCCCTTAATTGATAATAAAGATTCAAAAAAAAGATACAGAGCTGATGTCTTAATTGAGGAATATATAGAAAAATTAAACTCAAAAGTTCAAAAAGAAATTTCAAAAGCTGAAAAAAGATTTAAGGAAAAATTTGATAAGAAACAGTTTACAGAAACAAATCCAAGAGTATTAGAGATTACTAAATCTATTGAAGATGTTAAGGGTAAAATGATTTTGGCATTTGAGAATGACGATTTACCAGCAGTAAAAAAACTAATTGATGACTTAGAAATTAAATGTCCCATTTCAGGCACATGTAATTGGACTGAAGTAAGACAATTTAATCTGATGTTTAATACAAAGCTTGGAGCTTCTGAGGACTCTAGTATGGATTTATACTTAAGACCTGAGACTGCACAGGGTATTTTTTTAAATTACTTAAGTATTCAAAAAACCTCCAGAATGAAGATACCATTTGGGATTGCTCAAACTGGTAAGGCATTTAGAAATGAAATTGTAGCTCGTCAGTTTATTTTCAGAATGAGAGAATTTGAACAAATGGAAATGCAGTTCTTTATTCAGCCTGGGACTCAAGAAGATTGTTTTAATCAATGGAAGAAAAAGAGACTTGATTGGCATTTAAATTTAGGAATAAAACCTAATTCTTTTAGATATCATGATCATGATAAACTTGCTCACTATGCAGATGCTGCATGTGATATAGAATTTCTATTTCCATTTGGATTTAGAGAGCTTGAAGGAATTCATTCCAGAACAGATTTTGATCTAAAAAGCCATGAAAAACTATCTGGAAAAAAAATACAATATTTTGATCCTGTGTTAGACAAGAACTATACACCTTATGTTGTTGAAACTTCTATTGGGCTTGATAGAATGTTCTTGGCTATACTTTCAAATTCACTTAAAAATGAGATTTTAAAGGATGGATCTTCAAGAACTGTAATGAGTATTCCAAGGCCACTAGCTCCTAATAAATTAGCATTTTTACCCTTATTAAAAAAAGATGGTTTGCCTGAGTATACCAGAAAGATTATGAGAGATTTTATTCATGATATCAATATAGTTTATGATGAAAAAGATGCAATAGGGAGAAGGTATAGAAGACAGGATGCAATAGGAACTCCGTATTGTATAACTATTGATCATCAAACTATTGAAGATGATACTTTTACTATTAGAGATAGAGATTCAATGGAACAAAGAAGAATTAAACTATCAGAATTAAAAACTATAGTTGACTCTGAACTAATTCTTAAAAGCTTATTAAAAAAGCTAGACAATTGAATATAATTACCTACAATGTTAATGGAATAAGAGCAGCAATGAGAAAAGGACTTGTTGATTGGCTTAAAAGTGAATCTCCTGATGTTATATGTATCCAAGAAACAAAGGCAAACAAGGATCAAGTTGAGTTTGATCTAATAGAGAATTTAGGTTATCATTCATATTGGTTTTCTGCTCAAAAAAAAGGATACAGTGGTGTTGCAATTTTTTCAAAAATAAAACCTAATCATGTTGAATATGGATCAGGTATTGATTATATGGATTATGAAGGAAGAATTATTAGGTTAGATTTTGATAAAGTATCTATTATGAGTTTATATCTTCCATCAGGCACAAACACGGATAGGCTTGATTTTAAGTTCCGTTTTATGGATGATTTTAAAGAATATATTTATTCTTTAAGTAATAAAATTGAAAATCTAGTTATTTGTGGGGATTATAATATTTGTCATAACTCAATAGACATTCATGATCCAGTAAGAAATAAAAATGTTTCAGGATTTTTACCTGAAGAAAGAAAATGGCTAGATTCATTTATTGGTGATAAATTCATTGATTCATTTAGAGTAATAAATAAATCTCCTCATCAATACAGTTGGTGGAGCTATAGAGCTAACTCTAGAGCTAATAATAAAGGATGGAGGATAGATTATAATATTGTATCAAAATCTTTATTAAATAAAATTGAAGATGCTTCAATACTTCAGAATGTATTTCATTCGGATCACTGTCCAGTTAAATTAAAACTCAAGATTTAATCTTCAATTAGTTTAAGAGCCTCGTCAATATAAGTTAGAACATCACCTGAAACACCAGGACCTCCTAGATCAATATCTCTTTCCCCTAATCTTGTAATAATTAATTCTTTTTCTGGAATCATAATGACATATTGACCTTGATGACCACTCATTAGTGATACATTCAAATCTTTATGTTTTTTTAACCAAAGACCTATTCCATATGCATCGAAATTATCAAGGAAAGGCTTCATAGATAATTTTACAAAAGTAGAATCGATAATCTGATTTCCATTCCAGTTACCATAATTTAAGTAAAGCTTTCCTAACCTTGAAAAATCACGTGCATTCGAGTGAAAACAGCAAAAAGATTTTATAGTTCCTTTATTTTTACTATCAACCTGCCAGTAAGCATCATTATCTGGATAAATTTTAGACCAAATTTCATTTTCAAAAAATTCATCAATTTTAATTCCAGAAGCTCTTTCAATTAAAATTGATAGAAGTTGAGTGTTACCACTAGAGTAATGATTTTTCACACCAGGTTTTTCAATAATTGGTTGATTTAACATTAGTTCTTCAACATCTGAAACAAAATACTGTTTAGCAACAGGGCTAAAAGGATCAGAGGTACCCTCATCCCAGTCTAATCCAGATGTCATGCTAGCTAGATCAATTACTCTAACATCATTTGCAAATTCTCCCTTAAGCTCAGGTATATAATCTATAACTTTATCATTAAGACTATTTATATAACCAAGTTCTACTGCTTTTGCCATCATGGCTGAAACAAAAGTTTTTGCCATAGAAAAAGAATTTGATGATGAATCAGATGAATATCCTCTATAATATTTTTCAGCAATAATTGTATCCTTGTGGATTACGACATATGCAACGGTTCTAAACTCCTTATTTACTTCCTCAAATTCATTTGAGAAAGTATCAATTATATTTTCTCTTTCATTCCAGGGAGACTTTTCTTCAGGAGCTTTGATGGTTTCATAATCAAAATATTTTAAATCATCAATAGAGACTGTTGTCTGTCCATTTAAATATACTACCCGAACACCCTTAATAAAGTATTCTAAATTTAAAGCATAGATTACGGAGAATATTATTGCAATAGTGATTGCTAAAATTTTTAATTTTTTCATTTCTTATCAATTTGTGAGTCAACAATTTCGGTAAAAGTTTGTTGAGGCTCTAATTCTGGATCTTCTTTCTTTTTTCGGTTAATTGATCCCTGAATCATAATAAGCATTGAGGCAATAATAATTACTAACAGAACTTTTTCATCAACTATATTACTTTTTTGGATATCATAATCAGATATACTCAAAAATAAAAGTATTGTAATTAATCCTCTTGGAGAAAAATATAAAAGTGGTTTGGAGTCATCATCTGGCATTACAAGTGCTAAATAAAAATATCTTACCCCATACATTATAAGTAGAACCGTTGCTCCAATTATATATGGTTCAAACTCTACAAAACTTTCCAGTGGTATAGAGAAGCCAAAAAATAAAAAGAAAAAAGTCCTTACTAAAAAGGTTGACTCTGCCGTTAATAGATGAAATTCATGAAGATCTGATTTTCCAACTTTATCAGTTTTAATATACTTTTTTAAACTGGTAGGTATAAGATTTTTAAAGTTTGAAAGAAATATTCCAAAAATAAAAATTAGAACCAAAGATGGAAGTTTTAGGAAATCTTTTCCAATTTCATATGCTAAGATTAATAAAGCAAGTATAAGAAAGAATTTCACATGATGTTCAATTCTCTGAATCAATTGAAACAGAAGATAAGTTATAGCAATTGAGATTATAATTATTAAAAATATTTGACCAATTAATGTAAAAATTGGTTCTAAACCAATTAGAGGTTGACCTTTTTCAACTTGTCTAACTGAATAGTAAAATATCATAATTCCCAATATATCTGAGAATGTTGATTCGTAAACGATGAACTCTTTATTCTTTGTTATAAGCCCAGTTGCTGAAGGAATAGCAACCGCACTACTTATTATAGATAATGGTATTGCATATATAACTGATGTTGGATAAGAGAGGCCAATTACTTCTCCAAAGAAAATACTCACTAGTATTATGTTTATCATTAGAATAAAGAAAGCAGCTAAAAACCCTTTAATTATGATTGATGTTTTTTCTTTTTTTATTTCTAATTCAAGTGCAGCTTCAAGTACAATTAAAATAAGACCTATAGTGCCTAAAACGGGAACCAGACTATCTAAAAATTGAAAATTTGAATATCCATAATAAGATGATATAGACCTAGCTAGTATTCCTGTAAATACTAATAGTATAACAGATGGAAATTTTGTTCTTCGAGCGAATATATCAAACAGATACGAAAATATAATCAATAAAGGAAGTACTATTAATATTGAGCCAACATCCATAAAGGCTAATTTAATGAAATTAATTCTATATGTTATTTAACAATTTTATATTTGTCTTATATTAATAAACAGTTATGAATACCTTTAAGATAGATAACGATATTTTAATTAATACTTATTCAAATTTTGAGAAAGATTCTGAAGACATATTGTTTAGTACTGATATTAATTTTATACAATTTCATTTTTGCTTAGAGGGTAAAATTTCTTTTAGGTATAATAATGGATCGTATACATTAGACCTTAAAGAAAATAATTCACTTATTTTATTTAACCCTTCTACTAATCTTCCAATTGATGCAGCCCTCCAAAAAAATACAAGATATTTAAGCCTCTTAATTACTATTAAAAAATTTCATGGTTTGTTTTCAGAATTAACTGATGATATCTCATTTTTATCTCAAGAAAATTCAGATAAAAAGTATTATAAGGAAAATATTATCTCACCTCAAATAAGCATTATTCTTAATCAGATAATTAATGAGAAATTGAGTGAAAATGTAAAAAACCTTTACTTAAAAGGTAAGATTTTCGAATTACTAGGAATTTATTTTAATGAATCAAATGATTTGAATATTGAACAATGCCCATTTTTAGCTGATGAAAAAAATGTTGTTAAAATAAAAATGGCAAAAGAAATAATTATTAAAAATTTTGAAAACCCTCCTAGTTTAAAAGAATTATCAACTGAAGTTGAAATCCCCTTAAAAAATTTAAAAACTGGATTTAAACAAATCTATGGTAATACTGTTTTTGGATTCCTAACTGATTATAAAATGAATACTGCTAGTAAGATGTTATCTAGTAGGAGTTTTAATGTTAATGAAGTATCAACTCATTTAGGATATTCTTCAAGTAGTCATTTTATAAATGTTTTTAAGAAAAAATTTGGAATTACCCCTAAAAAATATTTAAGTTCAAATTAGTTAAAAAAAAGTATACCCACTTATAAAGTAGATATACTTTTGATCTATAAATTGGTTTAGAAACTTGTTACTCCTTCATTTGGTTGATAAACAAAGTTGAAAGTATAATATGGAGTTTCATCAGTATATGCATCTGGATTTTCTGGAGCATCTTTATAATAACTTAAGATTTCCACTTTAGCATACTTCCCATCATTTGTCCTGAAAACTAAAATTTTTCCAGGCGTTGGAGAAATTAAATTTACAGGAGGTCCTTGATAAGTATACCATCCATTTCCACCACCAGTTGGAACTGCATATCCGTTAGAAGAATCTTGAGTTAAAGACATTAAGTCAACATCAGTGACAGATGACATTGTTCCGTTTGCTATATACACTGCGCTATTACCTGTTCTTGTTGGTTCATCAATTGTTTCAAGTGATACACCACCATTAACTATAATTGTAGTAGCTCTAAATGCCACATCCCAATCGGTATCACTTGTTGTAATTTGTCCAGTTGAAAAATTAAATTTTGTGAATTCACCAGATACTGGTTCCATCTGGCCAGTCCTCTGATTTCTCCCACCATTTTGAGGCGCGTAAAGATTTTCAAATTTTTCAGATACAATATCTAAAAGCTGAATTTCATCTTCTTTACTACATGATGAAAAGATTAATAAAAATATAGTTAAATAAATAGTTGTTTTTCTCATAATTTAAGATTTGGTTAATTGTTGTTTAAATAGTTATTGTAATTTTTGAATATAAAACTCTGCCAGGGTTATTTGGAACATTCTGGGGGTCTTTGTAATTAAATATATTATCTAAACCTAGAGTTATATTGAGACTTTTTATTTTTTTCGAGACTGATATGTCTGAGATGAAGTTACCTTTAACAAACTCATCATAATTGTCTAAAATGTCATTTCCATTACTGTCGATTAGCCCATACTTACTTCTATATTTAGTTTTAAAGTAAATTTGAAAATCATCTTTAATAAAAGTAATTTTAGTATTGATATTATGTTTTGACCTATTAAATAAACCAAAATAATCATCTGTTTTAATTTTAAAAGAAGAAGATACAGTGTTTACTCTTGCATATACTTCTCCTGATTTTATTCTTTTCTTTACATCATTTTCTTTTGAATCTAGGTATTGATATCCAGTATTTAAACTTAGATTATTATTTAACTTGAATGTTGAATTAAACTCAATACCTTGAGTGTAAGCTCTTTCTAAATTATAGTAGCTAAAAATATTTTGTCCATTAATTTTTGTTGCAATTATTTTATAATCAATTAAATTTTTTATTTGATTTTTAAACAGATTTATGTCAAAACTAATTTTAGTATTTATTTTAAAATTTAAACCAAGGTTATAGCTAACTGAAGTCTCGGGTTCTAGCTGACCTTCAAATTGACTTTCGGTAATTATTAAATTAGAGATTTGACCCTGAGATAAGAGATCATTAATTATTTGTTTTGCTGCATTAAATCCAACTACTGAATATCCAGAGTTGGAATTTGAAAAATTAAAATATAATTGTCTGAAATCAGGTGTTTTAAATCCTTTCCCAATTGAAAATTTTGAAGATAAATTATTGCTAAGTTGAGTTCTTAATGCAAATCTTGGACTAAACTCCGAATCATATTCGTCATATTGATCATATCTAGCACCAAAAATATAGTTAGTATTTTCAAGTATAAATCCTTCATACTGAATAAAATAATTATTAGAATTTTGAGACACTTTGTCTTGAAAAAAATTATTTCTTTTAAGTGATTCTTCGCTATAGCCAATACCTAGAATTAATTTATTTTTTTGATTAATTTCATAAATAGACCTAAGTTCAGCTTTGTATAAAGATTGATTAAAAAATGATTCATCATAATCAAGGGAATATGATTCTAGGGCTTCTTCATTTTTATATTTTGTATGATAATTATCTATCACTAATGACAATTTATCATTTGCTTTATAATTTATTGAAGTGTTAAAACTAGATTCATTTATAGCATTATCTCCATAGATGTTTTTATTTATTTTGAATTCTTGATCTTCATGATAAATTCTATATGAGGAGAAAACAGATAAATTTTCATTCTCATAATTATAACGAATAAAACCTGTATAGTTTTTATATGGTTCAACAGTATTGAGAAACTCAATGTCATTAAGATCGTATCCATCACTGTTTAGTGTGTTAAAAAAAGCATTTATACTATGACCTTTCTTTAAAGATGAACCAATGTTTATTGACCAATCATTCGTGTTAAATGAAGAAATTTTATAGCTAGATTCTAAAGAAACAACCTCGTTAGTTTTTTTTGTGATGAGATTTATTACACCACCAATCGCATCAGTTCCATACAAACCTGACGAACTTCCTTTAATTATTTCAATTTTTTCAATGTTACCTACGGCAATTCTCTCAAGATCAAGAGTCCCAGATTGTCTTCCAATAATTGGAAAACCATCAATTAAAACTAAAGTATATTCAGAATCCAGCCCTTGCATTTGAATTCCATTTCCACCTCCAAAGTCTGGAACTACAAAGATGCCTATTTGATCATCCAAAATATCACTTAATCTGCTTGAATTGCTTTTTATGATTTCTTCTTTTGAGATAAGTTTTGCTGGAAGAGGAAGGGTAGATAATTGCCTTAAAGTCTTAGTTGCAGAAACAATAACTTCATCTAATATTTTTGTTGAAATTGAATCATTAATTTTTTGGGACAATAAAGTTTGATTTGCACAAATGCATAAAAAAACTAAAATAAAGCAAACAAAATTCTTCAAAATTATTTTTTATGAATTGCAAATGTAATATCATAAAAGGGAATATAATAACATATAAGGTTCTAAAAATATAGTTTTAAGTTCACTATATTTATTGAACTTGTTAAAAAATAGTTAAAAAAATATCAAAAAAAGTTCTGGGTTAAAATTAAGTTAGAAACCTGTCTTTAAATACGTCTAAAACAGGGCATATTTTATATTTTCCAAAAAGCAAATATCTTGTTTTGGCAATGAAATCATAAATTAAGTTTGACAAGAATGTAGGTGTTAAAAAAATTAAGATTCTGACTATTCTTAGAGTCTTTACTTTCATTAAAATGTAATAAACAGCCTTACTCTTTTGGAGTATGGCCCCGTTGCTTAAAATCACTGCTACAGAATCTACCTTGGTTACTCCTGGATAATGAGTTTTAGTAAAATTGCTCTGTAGATTTGTTACTTTGAAATTTAAATCTTGATCTTTACCTAGAATCCATTTAATAAAAAAGTTACATAGAACACAGATGCCATCATATATAATTATTTCATTTTTTTGTTTCATTTATAGTTCAAATAAAGCAAAAATAATTTTAATAATTAATTAAAACTTATACTCAAATCCAGCATAAATTCCAAAAGGGTGGCCAGGTCTTAAACCTGCTGGTGCTCTTGAAACTGAATAATTTTTATCAAATAGATTAATAATTTTAGATCTAAATATCAAATCTGATCGAAGATTATATCTGAATGAGAGATCAAATATTAAATACGAAGGTATTTGAGATGAACCATTTGCAATTGTTGAGAATTTTCCATTGTAGTTTCCGCTAATATTGATTTCATAATTTTTAGTTTGTAAACTGAATGAAGAATTAAATTGATGTTGCGGAATATATGGAATTCTATCACCATCTCTAACCTCTCCCCAAATATCCTGGGTACTACCAAAGTCAGATAAAAATTTTGCATTTGTTAGAGTATATGAAAAAGAAAGAGGGATTTTAATCTTATCATTCTCAATCAGATTATTTCTTAAAAGAAATTCAAAACCATTTACTAAAGCTTCTCCTGCATTAAATGGGTCAAGTTCACCAAATCCACCTGTAGCTGCCAAGTCATTTCCTAGTAAATTAGAGTAATTATTTTGAAAGAAAATTATTTCAGAGTTAACATTGTTAATTGAAAGTCTAGCTCCAAGTTCAGTATTTAAACTTTCTTCAGCTTTTTGTCCTTCTGAGTTCCCCGGAGGTGAATACCCTTTATGAATTCCTCCAAATATTGAAATCTTATTATTAAGATTATAATTTAGTCCAACACCTGGAATTAACACAGTCACCTTGTTTTCTCTAAATGATAAATCACTTTTATTTCTTGATGGATTGGATTTACCATAATCATTCCTCTCTAATTTTATGGATTCATATCTTATCCCAGGTGTTATTGTTAAACCTTTGTGTTTGTATTTATACATTACATAGGAAGCAAAGGAATTTGCTGAACTAATCCTATTACCTTGTGAACCTTTTTCACCATATTTATCTAAAGAAATTACTCCGTAATTCATTGTGTAAATATCTTCCCATTGAAATCTGTCTTCTTCATCATAATGAAGTCTAAACCCTATTTCTAAATCATTAAAAGAATTATTTTCTCCATACCAATGATAGTCTATTTTTGTTTGGATCCCTCTTGAAGTATATTCACGATTATTAGCTTTCACTTTTAAGAAATTATTAGCTTCAGTGAGTTCACCTTTAACAAATGCAATGTGCCCAGGATATATATCTGGATTTGAAATAACTTTAGAAATTTTTTGTGATTCACCATCATGAACTATATCATCAAGTTTATACCAATTTCTTTTAAATCCGTTATGATATAGAATTGAGGTTATATTAAATTTTTCAGAAATTTTGATCTCGTGTGTTATCATATATTGAATATGTTCTGCATCCATTTTATCTTTTCCAGATCCAATGTATCTTAGAAAAGGAGTTTTTTTAAAGTCTGAATCACTCAAGCCGAGATATGTTTCATTGGATACTTCGTCATAATAGTGAAATTTCAACTCTAGACTTTGATTAATTTTTGCATTTTTTGATGAATTAAATTTAACTTTTGAAGTTATTTCATTAATATCAAAACCAGTATTTAAATTTTCACCTAATTTTTTAAACCCATTAGAGTTATAATTTAAATATTCAATCATATATCCAAAATCTTCATTGCTGCTTCCTATTTTTGAATAAGTTTGACCTGTATTAAAACTTCCATAACTACTTGAAATTTTACCTTGAAATGATTTTGGTATTTCAGTAGAAACAAAATTTATTGCTCCACCAGTTGTATACGGTCCATATTGAATTTGACTACTACCTTTCAAAACCTCAACTGCTTGCATTCTTGCAACTGATGGAAAATAATATGCAGATGATGCACTGTAAGGTGCTGGAGAAATTAAAATTCCATCTTCCATTAATGCAATTTTTGAACTTCTTTCTGGAGATGTGCCCCTAATACTTATGTTAGGACGTAAACCAAATCCATCCTCCTCATAAAAATTAATGCCTGCTATTTTGTTCAATGCTCTATTTATGTCAGTGTAGTTAAAATCTGCTAACTCATCTGTTGAAAGATAATAGGCAGCGCCTGTTCTATTTCTTGCTACAAACTTGTTACCAAGAATTGTATTTGCTTTAATCATTACTTCATCAAGATTGATAATAGTGTCCTTTTCTTTATCAAGTGAATTGTTTTGAGAATTTAGAATTAAACTAGATATTATAGTTAATAAGGTTAAGATTTTTTTCATGTTATTTTTTTTAAAAAAACGGTTCTAAATGTTTATGGTTAATTATTAATAACTGATTTCTAATTTAGAACCGTTCTAAATAATTTTCGGCTAATATAAAATATTATTTAGAATTAGTCTAAATAAGATTATTTTTTTTAATATTGTGCTTTAAATATTTAATGATGAAAAAAATATTATCTCTATTTGCAATCTTTATATTAGGTTGTACTGATAACCAAACAGAACAAGTAGTAAACATTTACAGTCAAAGACATTATGATATAGATCAAATGCAGTATGATAATTTTGAGAAATTAACAGGAATCAAAGTCAACGTTATTAAGTCTAATGCAGATGAGTTAATTCAGAGAATACAAAATGAGGGAGATAATAGCCCAGCTGATTTATTTATAACTGTTGATGTTGGTAAATTGTGGCAAGCTTCAAATATGGGTCTTCTACAAAAGTATCAAGATGAATCATTAACAGATGGAATTACTGAGAGTCTGTTAGATAAAAACGGATTTTGGATTCCTATAACTTACAGGTCTAGAATTTTAGTTCATAGTAACGAGAGAGTACAAAAAGGTGAACTTAGTACTTATGAAGATTTAGCAAATGATAAATGGAAAGGAAGATTATTAGTAAGATCTTCTTCTAATTCATATAACCAAGCACTTTTATCATCATTAGTCGGAAATTTAGGGGATGAGGCAACTAAATCATGGACTGAAGCTGTTGTTTCAAACTTTGCAAGAGATCCAAAAGGAAATGATCGTGATCAAGTTAAAGCAATTGCAGCTGGTCAAGGAGATGTAGCTATTGTTAATTCTTATTATATAGGTCTACTTCTTTCATCCAAAAATGAAGAGGAAATTAAAGCAGGAAAATCTGTTTCGGTTTTCTTCCCTAATCAAGCTGAAGGACAAAGAGGATCTCATATTAATGTTTCAGGAATTGCTTTAGCAAAAAATTCTCCTAATAAATCTAATGCTTTGAAGCTTATCAGATATTTGACAACAGATGAAGCACAAGAAACGTATGTAAACAATACATATGAATATTCTGTAAAACCTGATATAATGCCAAACAAAATAGTAAGTGATTGGGGAACTTTCAAAAAAGACCCTCTTGATCTAAACATTCTTGGTATTAAAAGAAATGATGCAATTCGTATATTTGACGCTGCAGGTTGGAAATAAAATCTAATGCTTAATATGTATGAATGTTAAAATACCAACATCACTTATTTCATTATTTTTAATTTCACCTCTTGTCTATCTTATATATAGTGTAATTGGTTTAAGTTTTGATAACTTTACTTACCTATGGAATAACCTCCTTCTGGGGTACTCGTTAAACACATTATATCTTGTTTTTTTAACAGTATTTTTTTCTCTAATTCTTGGTATAGTCCCTGCCTGGTTGATATCTACTAGGAAGTTTACAGGCAAAAAATTTTTTGATATTGTTCTTTTCCTTCCACTAGCAATACCATCATATATTATGGCATTTACTTACAGCGACCTGTTAAGTTATACTGGACCTTTTCAAAGTTATATTAGAAACTTCTATCCTACTATTTATGAATTTGTAAATGTAGATTATCTTCAAATTGAAATTTTAGCTTTTTTAATGGCTCTAGTTCTTTATCCATATTTATATACTGCATGTAGAATCTCTTTTTCTCTTCTAGGTTCAAACTATATTAACATTGCCAAAAATCTAGGCATGTCTCAATTTCAAACTTTTTTTAAAATTATAATTCCTATATCCAGAGTATCTATATTTTCTGGACTCTTTTTAATAGTCATGGAAGTGCTTAATGAGTATGGTGCGGTAAAATATTTTGGAGTTAATACTTTCACTAGTGGAATTTTTAGATCTTGGTACTCTATGGAAGATGTAAATACTGCATCAATACTAGCCGTTTGTCTTCTTATAATAGTTTCTATATTTTTTATTCTTGAAAGATACTCAACATCAAAATACAGATATAATTATAAATCTAATGATAGTGTTTCGGGTAATTATTCTACAAATAAATTATCTTATATATACATCTATATTACATGTTTATTCCCCTTTATTTTAGGATTTTTTGTGCCAGTTATCTATATAATTAATAATGTTATTAAGACAATTAATATTATTGATTTTGACGAGTTATTATTGTTATCATTTAATTCATTTTTTTTAGCATTTATTTCTTCTATTATTATAGTTTCTATAGCTATATTTTTTCAATTCATAAAAAAAATATCAAAAAGTAAAACTGTTTTTTTCTTTAGCGAGATAGTATCCCTAACATATGCACTGCCTGGAGCTGTGATAGCTTTGTCTTTAATTATTTTTTTAGCTTTTATTTCAAAAATAATTGGAGTATCAATTGTATTTGGTTCAGTGGCTATTCTAATTTATGCATACGTAATGAGATATATGGCTGTTGGTATTTCACCACTAAGATCTAGCTTTGATAAGCACCCAGATTCATTTGATGATACCGGAAAAAATTTAGGTATGGATAACTTTAAACTATTTAAAAAAATTCATTTACCTATTAATAAAACTTCAATTTACATTGCATTTATTCTTTGCTTTGTTGATATTATTAAAGAGTTACCTATAACTCTACTTCTAAGACCCTTCAACTTTGATACACTTGCTGTTAAGACTTATGAATATGCAATTGAGGAAATGATTGCAAAATCTTCTATATACTCATTAATAATTATTTTACTAGGTGCTATTTTATTAATATTTTTGAGAAAAATCATAAATAAAAGTATAGATGTATCTTAATATTGAAAATCTTGTCAAATTTTACAATAAAGAAAATCCTTTAATTAAGGATTTAAACTTTACTGTAAATAAGGGGGAGTTTGTTTCATTTATTGGTGAAAGTGGTTCTGGAAAAACAACATTTCTTAAGTGTCTGGCAGGTTTAGAGGATATAAACTCAGGTAAAATCTCTCTTAATGATAGAGTATTAAACGATAAGGATACTTCTGTGAAACCCAACTTAAGAAAAATTGGGTTTATTTTTCAAGATTATCCGTTATTCCCTCACCTTAATGTTATTGAAAACCTTAAGATAAATCTTGAGGGAAAATATGAGAGTAATTTAGATTACTATATAGGCCTAACGGGTTTGACTAGTCTTTTAAATAGATATCCACATGAATTATCTGGAGGTGAACAGCAAAGAGTTTGTATTACTAGAGCACTGATTAGAGAGCCGGATCTTCTTTTAATGGATGAACCTTTTAGTAATTTAGATTCAAGTATTAAATCAAAAATCCAAAGTGAAGTCTATAAGATTTTAAAAAAAACCAATACAACTACTATTCTTGTAACCCATGATATTAAAGATACGTTTGATATATCAGACAAAATTCTTGTTTTTAAAGCTGGTATTGTTCAGCAGTATGATCAGCCCGAAGAGATGTATTGTAATCCAGTAAATTGTTACTGTGCAAAAATTTTAGGGGATTTAAACAAAATACAAATCGATGGAAAAGAATTTTATGTTAGGCCCGAAAAAATTAATATCGTCGAAAAGTCAGAACATAAGTTTAACATTGAAAAAATATCTTTTGTTGGAAAAGAATATAAAATACAAGGAAACTTAAAAGGAGATGATATGTACTTTTATAATTCAGACCCGATTAAAAATAAAGATGAAATTTTTATTGATTTCAATAAAAATGATCTTCTTGAGTTTGACAAAAGATGCAGCAATTTTTTCACAGAAAACAATCAATAGCCTTATTTATACTCATTATAAATTACTGTAAATGAGTAATTTATAATCATTCTAAAAGTTATTTATTATAATTTTGTAATAAATAGTTGAAAATGTTAGAAACAGTTAACACTTGTATAAATTGTACAAATATGACAGAGTCATTATTGTGTGCAAAACATAATATCGAAGTTGAAGCTAACAATATTTGTGGAGATCACGTTGTTAAGGGATAGTTTATTCTCTACTTCTGAGTAAATCACTTATATGCTTTATTAGTTGACTAATTATCTAGTTCTCTAATTTAATTCCTTCTGTATTTAATTTTCCAGTTTAATTTATTGGTTAAAACTTTAATATATTTACTTAATAAAGAGATAAGTAATTATGTTCAAAAATAAAATGTCATTGAGATTAAGAATTTTTATCTCAATGATATTTCTTGTTTTTACTGCTACACTTCTTATCCTAGGTTCAACATATTATCAATATAGAACAGAATCTGACCAGTATAATTCTTACAGGCAAGAGAGAAAAGAAAATCAATTAAAAAGGCAGATTAATTATCTAGTAAATAAGCACAATCTTTCTAACAATTATGATGATTGGGGAGATTACAATAATGATTTTGATGAAATTACAAAGATTCACAGTGTTGAATACTCAATTTTTACAACTCAAGGAGTGCCTCTTTTTTATTCCTATCTCCCTTTAGATATTATTTCAAATAATTATTCTCTTGATAAAGATTTTGCAAACATGTTAGTGACTAACGAAGAAGGGAAATTTACTTCTGAAAATTTAACAGATGTTGGAAAGTTTCAAGCCTCTTATAGCGTTTTGAAAAATGATGCTGGAGAAAAATATGCAATATTATTTTTCCCTTACTTTCAAGATGTATCATTTGCTGAAAGTGAATTAAATGTATTTTTATCAACCCTATACCAGATCTACTTTATCATGCTGGTAGTAGCAATTGTTCTTGCATATTTTATTTCCAGATTTGTTACAAGATCAATTGAAACAATAAGAGTAAAAATTGGACAAACAGGTTTATTAAAGAAAAACGAAAAGATTTATTTAAATAATGCAACTAAGGAAATTGATAGCTTAGTCAACTCATACAATAAAATGATTGATGATTTAGAAGATAGTGCCGAAAGATTAGCTAAGACAGAAAGAGAGCAGGCATGGCAAGAAATGGCAAAACAGGTTGCGCATGAAATCAAAAATCCATTAACACCAATGAGGTTAACTGTTCAAAGTTTTCAAAAAAACAGTGGTTTTAAATCTGAGGATGAAAAACTAAAGCTAAATGACTTTTGTGAAGTTTTAATTGAGCAAATAGATACCATGAGTAATGTTGCCACTTCATTTTCTGACTTTGCTACACTTCCAAAAACACAACTTGAAAAAACAGATATAGTAGAAGCTACTAAAAAAGTAGTTGAAATTTTTGAGCAAAATAATATTACTCTTGAAACTTCAGATGAAAATATATTTGTAAAATTAGATAAAGAGCAATGGATTAGGGTAATGACTAACTTAATTAAAAATAGTATTCAATCAATACCACATGATAGAGAGTCAAATATTCAAGTTAAAATTATAGACTCCACTAAAAAAGTCAAGATAATAGTATCAGATAATGGACTTGGTGTTTCAAAGAAAAATCGAGAAAAGATATTTGAACCAAAGTTTACAACTAAGTCGGATGGAATGGGACTAGGACTTGGAATAGTTAGAAGTATTATTAATTCACACAGAGGTAAAATTTCCTATAAATCTAAAAATAATAAGGGTACCGATTTTACAATTTCCTTACCTAAGTAATTAACAAAATTCGTTGTAAGCTTCCATAAGGTTTTGAGAAATAAGATCTGCTTCTCTACCTTCAATATGATGTCTTTCAACCATATGAACTAATTCGCCATCTTTAAATAAAGCTATAGATGGAGAAGAGGGAGGAAAAGGAAGCATTTCTTCTCTTGCTGTATTTGTTGCTTCAATATCAAAGCCAGCAAATACTGTACAAAGATTATCAGGTTTAGTATTGTTTGACAAAGACTTAATTATTCCTGGTCTAGCATTTCTAGCAGCACAACCACAAACAGAATTCACAACAATGAGAGTGGTTCCTTCTTTAGATAATGCTGATTTAACATCGTCTGATGAAGTAAGTTCTGAAAAGCCTGAATCAGTTAATTCAAGTTTCATTGGTTTTACGATTTCTTCTGGATACATTTTTTATTTTTTACAAATATATAAAGAAACTGAAAAAAATAAATTAAGATTAACTTATATTTAGCACTCAATTATTAATCTTTCAAATTGAAGAACAAACAACTAAGGTATGACATTGCTTATCTCAAGATGGCTGAAGAATGGTCCAAACTTTCACACTGTAAAAGGAAACAAGTTGGGGCATTAATTGTTAAAGATAAAATGATTATATCAGATGGGTATAATGGAACTCCAACAGGTTTTGAAAATTTTTGTGAAGATGAAGATGGGTATACAAAATGGTATGTGCTTCATGCTGAAGCTAATGCAATTGCTAAAGTCTCGGGATCTACTCAATCAACAAAAGGATCTACACTTTATATAACATTATCACCATGCAGAGAATGCAGTAAGCTTATTTTTCAATCAGGAATTACTAGGGTTGTGTATTCTAAAAAGTATAAAGACCTTTCAGGGGTTGAGTTTTTAATTAAGTCAGGTGTAAAGGTTGATTTTATTGAGATCTAGTTGCTATGCCTGTCTTTTATTCTTTTTGAAATCATTAGAATCAAAATAAGAATAAGAGCACACAGGGATAAAATAAAACATATTAGCGCAATTCTGTTTTCATCTCCTATCAAATCATAGACATTTAATTGTGTTAAATTAAATACTACGAGTAAAATTGTTAAAAACAATAATATTTTCTCTATGTTTTTCATTTTCTTGATGCAAACATAAGTTAAAAAAAATCTTCAGCATATTTTTTCACCGTCATTTTAAGGCCTAATTATAACTGAGTTATTTATGGTTTTTTAAATTATTTTTATCCTCCTTAAATTTTAAAATTTTACAAATAATAACTAAAAAAAGTTATTCTTTTTTAATGTTAAAAACTTTATGTTAATGTTTAGAAAATTGACTTTCAATTTTCATTATAATTTTAAATATTTGAAGAAAGGAAATTAATCCAGAACCAAATTATTATTATATGCAAGTAGAACCACTTTTACAAGAAAACAAAGACAGATTTGTAATATTCCCAATTGAACATCATGATATTTGGGAATGGTATAAAAAATGTGAAGCTAGTTTTTGGACTGCTGAAGAAATTGATCTCCACTCAGATTTAAATGATTGGAGCGAAAAATTAAATGATGATGAAAGATATTTTATTAAACATATACTGGCATTCTTTGCAGCATCTGATGGAATCGTAAATGAAAATCTAGCAGAAAATTTTGTAAATGAAGTTCAATATTCTGAGGCTAAATTTTTCTATGGATTCCAAATTATGATGGAAAATATTCATTCAGAAACATACTCATTGCTCATAGATACATATGTTAAGGATGATAAGGAAAAGGACAAACTATTTAAAGCCATTGAAACTTTTCCTGCAATTAAGAAAAAAGCAGATTGGGCTCTTAAATGGATCGAATCTGACTCTTTTGCTGAAAGACTTATTGCATTTGCAGGTGTTGAAGGTATATTCTTTTCAGGCTCATTTTGTTCAATCTTTTGGCTTAAGAAAAGAGGACTTATGCCTGGTTTAACTTTTTCAAATGAATTAATTTCAAGAGACGAAGGTGTACATTGTGATTTTGCAGTTCACCTTCACAACAATCACATGATTAATAAGGTTCCAAAAGAGAGAATTAGAGAGATATTAATCGATGCC
>NTKQ01000014.1 GCA_002457075.1 Cryomorphaceae bacterium MED-G11 | reverse complement strand
TGTTCCTTTATAATCTCTTCCATCGAAACCTGGAGGAGTTCTTAAAAGACCTAGCATTAATCCAGATACGTTCGAACTTTGCTGAATTCTGTTAGAGTCAGTATAAGTATATGCCATTTTAGTTGACAACGTAATCTTATCATTTATCTTAGCCTCATAATTTAATCTAGCATTAGTCCTTTCATAACTTGAATTCTTGATTATACCATCTTGTTCAAGATGACCTAAACTGAAGAAATAATTACTATTCTCATTTCCTCCACTAATAGTTAAGTCGTTTTGTAAAGCATTTCCTGTTCCAAAAACTGAATTAAAGTTCTCATCTACAAATGTTTCTTGAGAATTTTTTCTATCAATTAATTGATATTGAGTACCATTTTCTGCTACAAAATATGCCCCAGACTTATACCCATCTGAACCACCTGGTCTATCAGCTATGTAATCTCCCCATGATTCTGCTCTAGTTTCTCCATATACTCCAGATCTTCCTTGACCCCAAGTATCTTGCATGGCTATTCTTTCAGAAATTTCATCAAATGAATAGCTAGTTTTAAAAGAAACTCTTGCTTTACCTCTTTTACCTTTTTTAGTTGTAATTACTACAACTCCATTGGCAGCTTTACTTCCATATAATGAAGCTGCTGAAGCACCTTTTAGTACGTTTACAGATTCTATATCACTTGGATTTATATCATTTAAACGTGAACCTTGAGAAACTCCACCATTTGAACCAGTAATATTATTACCACCAGCATAAGATGTTGAATTATCCATTGGCACACCATCAACAATTATTAATGGTTGTATTGATCCATCTATCGTGTTAGCACCACGAATTCTAATAGTACTTCCAGCACCTGGATCACCATTAGAACGAGTAATTCTTACACCTGAAGCTTTACCACTCAATGCATTAACTACAGTTGGCTCAGCAGATCTAATTACATCATCTGAGTTAATTACAGAGGAAGTTGAACCTTGCTGATCTCTAACTGCTGCAAAACCTAAAGCAGTAACAACTACCTCTTCTAGCTCATTGTCAAGCTGTAAAGAAATATTTATTCCTGATTGGTTAGCTACAGTTATATATTGAGTTGTATAACCTATATAACTAAATGCAAGGACTTGTCCCTGATTTGCAGTAATCTCAAAATTTCCGTCAAAATCAGTCGAAACTCCTGTATTAGTGTCTTCAATGATGACATTTGCCCCAGGAAGAGGGACACCGTTTTCATCTGTTACAACACCATTAACTGGGTTCTGACTAAATGATAACAAGGAAAAAACTAAGAAAACTGAACTTAATGTTAGTCTCATATTTATGTTTTTTTTGTTAATTCAATTATCAATTTAGTTCATATATATTAAACACAAAAATAAATTAGGAATTAAATATGTTGATTTAAAGTTACTATATAAGTATCACAGAATGTGGATTATAATAAAGTCAACTATATATTTGAGAATGCTTTGTATTTTTTTATTTAATTATCCTTTTTAATTACAGGATATTTAACACCCAACTGATCTAAATAAGTCTCGTATTTTGTTTCGTCAAAATAGAATTTTTCCATTTCTTTTCTATACTTATCCATCTTATCAGCATTTAAATAAAAAGGAGGTGGGTCAGTATTAGAAATCATAGGCTTATATGATTCCTCCTTACTTTGAACATTATTGAAATAATTTTTAGCATCAATTAGTTTATTTGGTTCTGTCAAAAAGTCTAGAACTGTCATAGCAACTACTTTAGCTCCAGCAGTAGCTCCTTTATGAGCAATTGGAGTTGCTGCTGCTATACTAGCTGACCAATGATGAGAAGTTATATTTGGAATATTTGACGGAAATCTTAAAACAACAGTAGGAACTTTCCATGAAACATCTCCAATATCATCTGATCCACCACTAACATTATATGGCAACGGCTTTCGAAGTCCAGGAAGATCAGTAGCTAATCCATTAGTAATTTCAAGACCAATCTCTTTTTGAACAGCTTTTGCCAATGTTTGATCATCTTCAGACCACTTTGGTAAACCAACTTTTTTAATGTTTTCATACATTTCTTCAGCAATTACTTTATTAAAATGTCTAGGCCATGCAGCACCTAAAACTTCTGAATCATATGTGGTGTCTGTCATTAACGCAGCACCTTCAGCCATTTTGTTAGCAGTATCATACATATTCATTATTCCATTGTATGTTATTTCTCTTAAAAAATACCAAATAGATGCTTTTGAGGGGACTACGTTTGGCTGATCTCCAGACTCTAGAAAAATTGAGTGTGATCTTTGATCAGGATGAAGATGCTCTCTTTTATAATTCCATCCAATATTCATTAATTCAGCTGCATCCAATGCACTTCTAGCTCTCCATGGCGAACCAGCAGAGTGGGCTGTTTCTCCATAAAAATTATATTTTACAGAAATAAGGCCTGTTCCAGAAGGTCTACCCCAAGATGTAGACATATTTGAACTAACATGCGTAAATATACACATGTCAACATCATCAAAATAACCATCTCTGACATACCATGCTTTAGATCCTAGAATTTCTTCGGCTACACCTGGCCATAATAATAAAGTACCATCAATATTATTTTCAATCATAATTTTTTTTAATGCTAATGCAGCAGTAATTACAATTGGAACACCAATATTATGACCTTCTCCATGTCCTGGGGCACCTTCAACTACTGGTTTTTCATATGCAACACCTGGATATTGAGAAGTTGATGGTACTCCATCAAAATCACTACCCAAAGCAATTATTGGTCCTCCATTCCCATTTGACCATGTAGCAAGCCATGAAGTTGGGATATTTGAAATTTCATATTCAACATCAAATCCATTTTCCTCAAGAATTGAACTTAAATATTTCGAAGTTTCAAATTCTTGGAAGCCAAGCTCACCAAAACTAAAGACCTTATCTATCATAACTTGTGTCATTTTTTTATCATTTTCAACAAGTTGAGCAGCTTGATTCTTAAGATTGTCAATCTTTCTATTAGAAAATTTATTCTGTGATTGAAGATTTAAAAAAGTTCCAAATAAAATTAGTAAGGTGATCAGTAAATTAAATTTTCTCATAATAAGGTTTTTTAATAATAATGTCTTTTAAATGATTCTATAGCAGCATAATCCGCTAGTCCCATTTTTTTATATTTTTCTGCTGTTTCATTATTCCTCTCTTCTGCTCTAACCCAAAACTCTCTTAAATCTTGTCCCTGAAACATTACTCCGTCTTTTTGAGTTTGATGGAAAAAGATTGCATTTCTTTTTCTTAGTACTTGAGCTGGACTCATTGGAACAGCCATATCAATATCATGAATATCCCACTCTAACCAAGCCCCTCTATATAACCATAACCAACAATCTTTTATAAACTTCTCACCCTTAAGAGAATCTAATGCCTCAAATACTAAATCAAGACATACTTTATGAGTTCCATGAGGATCTTCTAAATCTCCAGCAGCATAAATTTGATGAGGTTTAATCTTATTAATTAATGATGCGGTCATTAAGACATCTTTTTTTGAGGGTGGATTTTTTTTAATTCTTCCAGTTTCATAGAATGGAAGATTCATAAAATGGGTGTTAGAATCAGGAATTCCAATATATCTAGTTGCTGAAATAGCTTCTCTTTTTCTAATAAACCCTTTAAGCTGTCTAACTTCAGGTGAATCTATTTTATCCGGCTTTTTATTTTTTAGCTCTTTAATTAAAGGTTCAATTTTTGATTTTAATTCTCCTTTGAACAAGTCAGATGAAACTTCAATGAATTTCAATGCATCGTGATCAGAGACTGCGACATTACCAGAAGCTTGATATGCAACATGAACATCATGTCCCTGTGAAACCAATCTATCAAAAGTACCGCCCATAGAAATCACATCATCATCTGGATGAGGGCTGAATATTATAACTCTTTTTGGATTTGGACTTTTTCTCTCTGGTCTTGTAGAATCGTCAGCATCAGGTTTACCTCCAGGCCATCCACTAATTGTATTTTGAAAATGATTAAACATTTTGATATTTATACCATAGGATTTTCCTTCAAGCGCAAGTAAATCTGATAAACCATTTTTGTTATAATCCTCATCAGTTAATTTTAAAATAGATTTTCCGGTAATTTCACACAACCAAACTATTGCTTTTCTTTTCATTAAATCTGTCCAATCACAAGATCCAACTAACCATGGTGTTTTAAATCTAGTTAGTTCACTTGAGCACTCTTTGTCTAGAACTAAAGTTGTATTCTTGTGGTTCTGCAAGTATGTTGTTGGAATTAGTGATGTAATATTATTTTCAACAGATTTCTTTACAATTAATCCCTTTTGAATTCCCCATGCCATTATTATAATTCTCTTTGAATTAAAGATTGTTCTAATACCCATTGTGATAGCCTTGGATGGGACATTTTCGATACCATTAAAACTTTTACTTGCATCGAATCTTGTAGTATGGTCTAATGTTATTAGTCTAGTTGTAGAGTTAAAGTGGGATCCAGGTTCATTAAAACCAATATGACCAGTTCTTCCAATTCCTAGAAGTTGAATATCTATCCCTCCATTTTTTTCAATCTTTTTTTCATAATTAGAACAAAACTTCTTAATATCTTTTTCACTTATATCTCCAGATGGAATATTTATATTTTCTTGAGGTATATCAATGTGATCAAATAAATTCTCTTTCATGAAATTATGATAGCTATTGTTATCATCTTTTTCAATCGGAAAGTATTCATCTAAATTAAAAGCTATAACATTATCAAAACTCAAAGATTCATCATTGTGAATCCTGATAATTTCTTGGTAAACCTTAGTTGGGGAAGATCCTGTTGCAAAACCTATTACACAATTTTTCTTCTTCTCTTTTTTAGATTTAACTAAATCACAAATTTCTCTTGCAATTAAAATTGAGGCTTCTTTAGAGTTATCAAAAGTTACTGTATGGAGTTTTTCGTATCTGTTTTCCTCATTTATTCCTGGAGATTGATACTTAAGATTTTTTTTAATCATTTTCATTTAGATTATCAAATTACAAAGTTAATAATGTTTTAATCAATTTATTCTTATGTTTTTTTAATTTTACAAAATCAAATCATTATCTCAAAAATCTTAATATGAATACAATCATTATAGGAAGTGGACCCGCTGGATACACAGCAGCAATATATGCAGCAAGAGCAGACCTTAATCCAATTATATATACTGGCTTAGAGCCAGGAGGTCAACTAACAACAACCACAGAGGTTGATAACTTTCCTGGTTACCCAAATGGTGTTGATGGTCCTACAATGATGAATGAATTGAAGGAACAGGCGGAAAGATTTGGTACAAAAGTTGAAATTGATTTTATTTCTAAAGTAGATTTTTCAAAAGAAAGAGGAGGAATTCATAAGTTATACACTCAAAATGGAGATGAAATTAGATCAAAAACAGTCATAATTAGCACAGGTGCTTCTGCAAAATACCTTGGATTACCGAGTGAAAAAAGATTAATTGGAGGGGGAGTTTCTGCATGTGCTGTTTGTGATGGTTTTTTTTACAAGAACCAAGATGTTGCCATAGTAGGAGGTGGAGATACAGCTATAGAAGAGGCAACATATTTAGCCAAAATATGCAGCAAAGTTACTATGCTTGTTAGAAAAGATCATTTTAGAGCATCTAAAGCAATGCAAAACAGATTAGCTAATTTTGATAATATTGAGGTTTTATTTAATCATGAAATAGAAGAGGTAATTGGTGAGAGTATCGTTGAGGGGATTAAGATTAAAAATAATCTTAACAGTGAAGTATCAATTCTTAAGATTACAGGATTATTTATTGCTATTGGACATACACCCAATACGGATATATTTAAGGGTTTGGTTGAAATGGACGATGGTGGTTATATTATAACAGATAAAGCTTCTACTAAAACAAATATTCATGGGGTATTTGCAGCTGGAGATGTTCAAGATAAAGATTATCGTCAAGCAATAACTGCCGCAGGAACAGGATGTATGGCAGCGCTCGATGCTGAAAGATATTTACAAGAAGTTTAAACCCTTTTTGTAGCTTTTAACCATCTAGATGGAATGTTGTCATTAAGAGCATCTAGGTAGTCACTTTCTAAACATGGTAAGTAATAAACATTTGAACTCTTTGCAGGGTTAATTAGCATCCACCACTTTTCGGAAATCTTACTTTTGTAAAATATAATATCTCTACCTGAGGTTTGAACAATATATTTGTTGAAGGTTTGAGAGTCATTAAAATCAGATTCAACAATTCTTTTGTTTACACCATCCAAAAAATACCATATTATCTCAGAGTATAATTTATTAGATATTATATTATTATTTAACTCAAATAGCCCTAAAAAATTGGTTTTATTACTTTGACCTGCATATTTACTTAGAATACAAGCCAGCCTAGGATTAATACCGTTGGGGTTTCCCTCATTTTGGTTAAAAGAGGCTGAAAAAGATAAAGATTTCATGTCAAATCCAACAATATTAGCATTCCTCATAATAGGTTCTGCCTTATTATTATTTTCTGTTATTTCTCCCAAAGAAATATATTCAAAAAATAATTTCTCCATTAAGTCTAATTCATCTTGGGAACATAAATGTCTTTGATATCCAATATTAGTAAAATCGTTTAATCTGTTAGAATCATCTATTATAATTTTATTCATATAAGTTCTTCCTGATACTAAGTCAGATTCTTGATAAAGATCAAACTGGTTGTCAATAGAAACTATATTGACTTTTTCATTAAATGAGTCAAAAGATTTAAAAATTGGATAAATCAAATCGTTACTACCTCCTATCACTATTAATAATACGTTTTTGGATAATAACTCTTTACATAAATCATAAAGCGCATGATATGTGTCGTCTACATTACTTCCATTAGGCAAATCCCCTAAATCTGATATTGATAATTTCCAATTACCAAATTTTAATTTATAAAGTTGCTTTCGAATAGAGTTTGTGTCATGGACGCCTGATTCAAAAAAAGAGTTTCTGTATTCACTTAACCCTACTATACAAACATTTGTAGATTCTATATCTGGTATTCCAGTAGATAAAGTATGAATATTTAATTTTTTAAATAAAGAGCCTTGTAAATAATTTTCATTTAGCTCATCAATAAAGGTATTTGAAATTGGTTTGAGTAATTCAAGACTCATTTTTTCTTTTTAGGGTTTAGATATTGCTTTGCAATTTCTAATGTAATTGTTTTTGGATCAATTTCTTTAGGAATTTCTACTTTCCTTTTACCCTTGGAAATAACAGATCTACCCCATCTTCCCTTTTCAACTTTAATATCTTCATCAGTCCACTCAGATATTAGCTTTTCTTTTTCCTTTTTTATTTTTAGCTCAATTAACTCCTCTATATTATTAATTGATAAGTCATCAAAATCATATGTTTTATTTACATTAATAAATAAATCATTCCACTTAATAAAAGGACCAAACCTCCCCTTCCCTTTAGTAACTGGTTTTTCATTGTAAATATGTATCGGTTCTTCAGATTTTAATTTTTCATCAATTAGTTCAATAGCTTTATTAATTTCAACTGCATGGGGATCAAGATCATTTGGAATTGAAATAGATTTAGTTGAAAATTTAATATAAGGTCCATACCTACCATTATTTACAGTTATAATTTCATCTTTATAATTTCCAATTTCTTTGGGAAATTTAAATAATTCTAAAGCTTCTTCTATAGTTATAGTATCTAGCTGTTGATCTTTAGTAAGACTTGCAAAAACAGGTTTTTCTTCTTCATCTATTGTTCCAATTTGAGCAATTGGCCCAAATTTTCCAAGCCTTACTTTTACAACCCTTCCTGAAACTGGGTCTGTACCTAAAACTTTTTCACCTGATTGTCTTTCAGCATTCTCCCTTACATCATTTACGGTTTCATGAAATTCACCGTAAAATTGTTTAATAATATCTGTCCAATTCTGATCACCTGTTGCAATTTTATCAAAATTCTTTTCAACCTCTGCTGTAAATCCGTAATCTAGAATATTATTAAAATTATCAACTAAGAAGTCATTTACAATCATCCCAATATCAGTCGGAACTAATTTTCCTTTATTTGATCCTGTCTTTTCTTTTAATATACTTTCTCTAATACCTTCTTGACTAAATTCAATGAAATTATAGTTTCTCTCTAAGCCCTCATTATCTCCTTTAGATATATAACCTCTATTTTGAATTGTTGAAATTGTAGTAGCGTATGTAGCTGGTCTTCCAATCCCTAATTCCTCAAGTTTCTTAACCAATGATGCTTCAGTATACCTTGAAGGCGGTCTAGTAAAAGATTCTTTAGAGCTTATGTTTAATAGATTTAATTTTTCATTTGTATTCAGTGCTGGTAAGACATCTTTTTCTTCCTCGATTTCATCATCCGTTCCCTCATTGTAAACCCTAAGAAAACCATCAAATTTTATAACCTCACCTCTTGCAATAAAAATTTGGCTGTATGAATCTGTTTCTATATTAACGACAGTTCTTTCAATTTGGGCATCAGACATTTGAGAAGAAATAGTGCGTTTCCATATTAATTCATATAATCTTTGCTGGTCATAGTCAGACGTGATTTCCTCGACATTAATATCCGTTGGTCTTACAGCTTCATGAGCTTCCTGAGCTGATTTATTTTTATTTTTATAGTCTCTAAGATTAACATAATCATTTCCATACTTAGTTTCTATCTTTTTGACAATTGAAGTTTTTGCTTCATTGGAAATAGTAACACTATCTGTTCTCATATATGTTATAAATCCTGCTTCATAGAGCTTTTGCGCAGTTGACATGGTTCTGGTAACTCCAAATCCAAGCTTTCTTGAAGCTTCTTGTTGAAGAGTAGAAGTTGTAAAAGGAGGTGTTGGAGATTTTTTTCCAGGTTTTTTATCAGTACTAGCAACTTTAAATAAAGAATCATAATTTTTTTCAAAGAATTCTTTTACATCATTTACAGAATAAAACTTCTCATTAAGTTCCGCTTTTAATTTGACACCTTGATTAGTCTCAAAAACTCCAATTGATTTATATGAACTTTTTGAAATGAAAATTTTAATTTCTCTTTCTTTTTCAACTATCAATCTCACAGATACAGATTGTACTCTTCCAGCTGATAGACCAGCTTTAACTTTCCTCCATAAAACAGGAGAGAGTTCATAACCTACAAGTCTATCCAAAACTCTACGGGCTTGCTGGGCATTAACTAAATTGAAGTTTATTTCTCTTGGACTTTCTAATGCATTTAAAATTGCATTTTTTGTTATTTCATGAAAAACAATTCTTTCATAATCCTTGTTACTTAAATCCAGATTTTCATATAAGTGCCATGCTATAGCCTCTCCTTCTCTATCTTCATCACTAGCTAACCAAACTTTTTCAGAGTCCTTAACATATTTTTTTAAGTCTTTTATTATTGGTTTTTTTTCAGTAGGAATGACATATTTGGGTTTGAAATCATTATCAACATCAACTCCAAGCTCTTTAACTGGAAGGTCTGAGATATGCCCAACACAAGAGACGACCTTAAAGTCTTGTCCAAGAATTTTCTCAATTGTCTTGGCTTTAGTAGCTGATTCAACAATAACTAAATTTTTTGGCATATTATAATTTTGGCCCTAAAGTAAATAGATTTATTGTTATGAATAAAAAAAAAATAAAAATTTTAAAATTTGTTTAACATAATTGCAATATAATTTGAAAGAAACTAATTTTGTAAATAGATGAAAGTAGAACAGATATATACTAAGTGTTTATCGCAGGGATCCTATTATATCGAATGTAACAAAGAGGTTGCTATTATTGATCCCATTAGAGAGGTTGAGACATATGTTGAGAAAGCAAAAAAAAGTGGATCTAAAATTAAATATATTTTTGAGACACATATTCATGCTGACTTTATAAGTGGGCATTTAAATTTAGCAAAAAAGACAGGTGCAAAAATTATTTATGGACCAAAATCTGAAACTACTTTCAATAAAACTATTGCATCAGATTATGAAAAATTCAAACTTGGTAACTCAATAATTGTAGCAATTCATACTCCAGGTCATACAATAGAGAGCACTACTTATTTGTTAAAAGATACTAACGGAAAAGATCATGCAATATTTACAGGTGATACTTTATTTCTTGGAGATGTTGGAAGACCTGATTTATCTCAAATATCAGATCTAGATAATAAAGACTTAGCTTCAATGCTTTATGATAGCCTAAGAAATAAAATTATGATTCTAAATGATGATGTAATTGTATATCCTGGTCATGGTCAAGGGACTTCGTGTGGAAAAGATTTAAGTTCTGAGACGATAGGTACACTTGGAGATCAGAAAAAAACAAATTATGCATTGAGAGATAAAATGACTAAAGAAGAGTTTGTTAAAGAAGTTTTAACTGGTCTACTCGATCCCCCAAAGTATTTTCCTTCAAATGTTGAACTTAATAAAAATGGATATCTAGAATCACAAATAATTTTAAAAGAATCTTTAAATGCTTTAGATGCAAATAAAGTTGAAGAATTAATCAAGGAGGTAATTTTACTGGATGTAAGAAATGAAAATGATTTTGCAGAATCTCATATTCCTGGTTCTATTTTTATTGGACTTGATGGTAGGTTTGCTCCTTGGGTTGGAGAATTATTGGAAGATATTAAAAAGCCTATAATACTTTTAGCACCTAAAGGAAGAGAAGAAGAAGCCATCACTAGGCTATCAAGAGTAGGGTTTGACAATATTAAAGGGTACTTAAAGGGGGGTATTAAATCCTGGATTGAATTAAAGAAGCAAACTAATTCTATAGAAAACATAAAAGCTCAAGACTTTATGAGTTTAAATTCAAAGTTTGATATAAATATTCTAGATGTTAGATCACAAAATGAATATTTAAGTGGATCTGTTGATGGTTCATTAAATATTCCCCTTATCAATCTGACTGATAATTTAGATAAATTAAATTCTAACAAAAGATCCTATATTTACTGTAAGGGAGGCTACAGAAGTATGATTGCTAGTTCAATCCTAAATTCAAAAGGGATAAACGATATTACCAATATAATTGGTGGATATGACAGCATTAGTTTATGCATTGAATAGACCATAATAAAATTCAAGTAATTTCTTTTAAAAATCAAAAAATACTGCCAAATTGGCATATTATAAATTAATTACTTAATTTTACTAGCTAACTGTTTACTATCAAAGAAAAATCTCTATATATAGAAACCTATGGATGTCAGATGAATTTTGCTGATAGTGAAGTTGTTGCTTCAATTTTACAAAAAGAAGGTTACCACCTAACCGATGATTCCAAAAAAGCAAACCTAGTTCTACTAAATACATGCTCCATAAGGGATAAAGCTGAGCAGACAGTTCGTAAAAAGCTTAAAACATTTAATTCTCAGAAAAAAGAAAATAAGAATCTTAAAGTGGGACTCTTAGGGTGTATGGCTGAAAGATTAAAAGATAAACTTCTTGAAGAAGAAAAAATTGTTGATTTAGTAGTTGGTCCAGATTCATATAAAGATCTTCCCAATCTTTTAGATGAAGTTGAGCATAACCAGAAAGCAGTTAATGTAATATTATCTAAATCTGAAACATACGGTGATATATCACCCGTAAGAATTCATAATAATGGTATAAATGCATTTGTTTCAATTACAAGAGGCTGCGACAACATGTGTACATTTTGTGTTGTTCCTTTTACAAGAGGAAGAGAAAGAAGTAGAAATCCAGAAAGTATTCTTAGAGAAATTAATGAGCTTAACGAAAAAGGATATAAGGAGATTACCCTACTTGGACAAAATGTCGATAGCTACTTGTGGTACGGAGGAGGCCCCAAAAAAGATTTTAAAAAGGCAAGTGAGGAGCAGAAAAAAAATTCTAAAAGGTTCTCAAACTTGCTTAAAATGGTTGCCTCAAATTTTCCTGAAATAAGAATTAGATTTTCTACATCTAACCCTCAGGATATGACAATTGATGTTATTGAAACAATGGCTGAATATGAGAATATCTGTAACTACATTCACCTACCAATTCAATCAGGAAGTGATAGGATTCTAAAAAAAATGAATAGACTTCATACCAGAAAAGAATATCTTAATCTTATTAAAAATATAAGAGAAATAATTCCAAATTGTGGAATTTCACATGATATGATTACTGGCTTTCCAACTGAGACAGAAATAGATCATCAAGACACTCTTTCTCTAATGGAAGAAGTAAAATATGATTTTGGATATATGTTTGCATACTCAGAAAGACCAGGCACCTATGCTGCGAGAAACTTTAAAGATGATGTCAGTCCTGAAACAAAACAAAGAAGGTTAGAAGAAATTATTACTCTTCAGCAAAAACTTAGCTTTGAAAGAAATAAAAGGTTTTTAAATAATGAGTGTTCAGTTTTGATTGATAAATCATCAAAAAAATCAAATGAATTCTGGAGTGGAAGAACTAGTGAAAATAATGTAGTTGTGTTTCCAAAATACGACTTTTCACTAGGAGATATTGTAAATGTTAAAGTTGAAAATTTTACAACTGCTACATTGATTGGAGATGTTAATAAAGTAAAAGTATAATGGAAAATATTCTTTCTGTAAAACAGAGATTTGGAATTATTGGAGATAATCCAAAATTGAATCGGGCAATTGAAAAATCAATTCAAGTTGCAAACTCAGATATTTCTGTTCTTGTAACTGGGGAGAGTGGTGTTGGAAAGGAAAATATTCCAAAAATTATACATCAGTATTCACATAGAAAACATTCAAAATATATTGCCGTAAACTGTGGCGCAATTCCAGATGGCACAATTGACTCTGAGTTATTTGGTCATGAAAAAGGAGCCTTTACTGGAGCAACAGCAAATAGAAGTGGATATTTTGAAGTTGCTGATGGGGGAACAATTTTTCTTGATGAGGTTGGTGAGCTTCCACTAGCCACTCAAGTTAGACTTCTTAGAGTTCTTGAAACTGGTGAGTTCATTAAGGTAGGTTCATCAAAAGTAGAAAAAACGAATGTCCGTATAGTAGCAGCTACAAATATAAAAATGGATGAAGCAATTAAAAAAGGCAAGTTTAGAGAAGATCTTTTCTACAGATTAAGCACAATCATTATTAATATACCTCCTTTAAGAAATAGAAAAGAGGATATTCCTGTTCTGTTCAGAAAATTTGCATCTGATTTTGCACAAAAATATAATATGCCAACTTTAAGATTAGATGAATCTGCTCAAGAACTTCTATGTCAGCAGGAATGGAGAGGGAATATAAGGCAGTTAAGAAATATTGCTGAACAAATGTCAATTCTTGAGAAAGAGAGAAACCTAAAAACTGAAACTTTAAATCATTATTTACCTAATAAAGTTTCAAAATTACCTGCAACTTTAGATGATATTAAGGAGGATTCCTCTTCTTTTACATCAGAGAGAGAGATTCTATATAAAGTTTTGTTTGATATGAAAAATGATCTAAATGATGTTAAAAAACTAACCCTTGAGTTGATGAAAGGTGAAAGTTCAACAGATGTCAAAGAAAAGAATCAAGGTCTAATTGAGAAAATTTATGGTGAAAATGATCCTATTCAAGATTCAAATAATATAGATTTACAATCAGATTTAAACATTGATGCTATTCCTAAAAATGAAGATAGCTTTGAATATGCTGAAACAATTGAAGAGGAGGAGACTCTGTCTTTACATGATAAAGAAGTTGAAATGATTAAACAAGCACTAGTTAGAACTGGCGGAAGAAGAAAAAATGCGGCAAAAGAGCTTGGGATATCTGAGAGAACACTTTACAGGAAAATTAAACAACATAACTTAGGTGATGTATCAAATATTTAAAAGATTTCTTCCAACTATCATTCTTTCGTTATTAATAATCTCATGCGGGATATATAGCTTTACAGGATCATCCATACCCATAGGTGTTGAAACTTTTCAAGTAGATTATTTTGAAAATACTGCTGGTGGAAGACCTGGATCAACTATAGAGCCTGGGCTTGATAGAGATTTTACTATAGCTTTGCAAGACTTGATTGTTAATCAAACAAGTCTTAATCTTGTAAATCAGGGTGGTGATATAATCTACAGTGGTGAAATTGTTGATTTTAGTGTTACTCCTATGGCAGCAACTGCTGAAATAAAAGCAGCTCAAAATAGGCTGACTATGGCTGTTATGGTTAATTATGAAAATATTTTAAATGAAGAAGACAATATTGAAAAGAGATTTTCTTTTTATTATGATTTTCCTGGAAATCTTCAAGTTTATGATATTAAAGATGCTGCATTAGAAGAAATATTTGAAAGGATTATACAAGATATTTTTAATGAAACTCTAGCAAAGTGGTAAAAAAAATAGAAAATTCATTTTCAAAAATTATTGAAGAGTATAATCCAATGGATATTAAAAAATCCTTGGAACTTAAAAAAATATTAAATTCCTATCCATATTTTCAATCAGCTTCTGCCCATTACTTAAAAACTCTTAAATTACAAGAAAAGGATGCTTATTACGAACTACTTCCTAAAACGGCTATTCTTACTTTTGATAGGTCCATTCTTAGAAATTGGCTTTACAGCGAGCTAGATAATGAAGTTGATGATAAAAAAGAAAAATATTCTTTTTTAGATTGGTTTGATATAATCAACAATGATACACCTAGAGTTGATGAAAAATTTGATTTAATCAATGAGTTTATTAAAACTTCCCCTAAAATAAAAATCAAAGCCAACTATGAAGCTAAATCTAATTTTAAATCTGAGACAAAGATTAAAGATGAACTTATAACCGAAACACTTGCAAAGATTTATGTAAAACAAGAAAAGTTCAATAAAGCAATCAAAGCCTATGACATATTAAGCTTGAAATATCCAAAAAAAAGTAGTTTCTTTGCAGACCAAATAAATGATATAAAAAAATTAAAAAGTAAAGAATAACTATGGGAACCTATTGGATATTAGTATCGCTCATTCTTTTTGTATGTATTCTGTTAGTATTAGTTGTTATGGTTCAAAACCCTAAAGGTGGAGGTTTATCATCATCTTTTGGAGGAGGTGGACAATCACAAATTGGAGGAGTAAAAAGTACTACCGATTTTCTAGATAAAAGCACATGGGTCCTAGCTGCAATAATTCTTGTTCTGATATTAATTTCTAATGTAACCTTAATGAATGACTCTGAGAATTCAGATTCTATATTAATTGACGAGTCTGTTCCTGAGCAAACAATTCCAGAAATTCCTGAGCAAACAATTCCAGAAATTCCTGCTGAATCAGACTAATTAGATGTCATGATGTCAGAAAATAATTTACTTTGACACTTTTTTTTAATGTGGCATAGTTTATGAAAATCACTAAATAAAAAATTATGAGTAAAATGAATATTAAACCATTAGCAGATAGAGTTCTAGTTGAGCCTTCAGAGGCTGAAACAAAAACTTCATCTGGAATCATTATTCCAGATTCTGCAAAAGAAAAACCTCAAAAAGGTAAGATTGTTGCTGTTGGTCCTGGTACAAAAGAAAATCCAGTAACATTAAAAACTGGAGATATTGTTCTATATGGAAAGTATGCAGGCACTGAACTACAACACAATGGTATCGATTACCTGATTATGAAAGAGAGTGATATTATTGCAATCGTATAACTTAAATAAAAAAAAATGGCAAAAAAAATTGAATTTGATATTGAAGCACGTGATGGCATAAAAAGAGGAGTTGATGCTCTAGCTAATGCTGTAAAAGTAACACTTGGACCTAAGGGTAGAAATGTAATTATTGGTAAATCATTTGGAGCTCCACAAGTAACAAAAGATGGAGTTACCGTAGCAAAAGAGATAGAGCTCAAGGATAATCTTGAAAACATGGGTGCCCAAATGGTTAAGGAAGTTGCGTCAAAAACTAACGATCTAGCAGGAGATGGAACAACTACTGCTACAATCTTGGCACAGTCTATTGTTACTGAAGGACTAAAAAATGTTGCTGCTGGAGCTAATCCAATGGATCTTAAAAGAGGAATTGATAAAGCAGTTATATCAGTTGTTAAAGGGCTTGAGAAACAATCAGTTGAGATAGGTAATGCATCTGATAAAATACTTCAGGTTGCTAGTATTTCAGCAAACAATGATGATACTATAGGTAAATTAATTACTGAAGCGTTTGAAAAGGTTGGTAAAGAGGGCGTTATCACTGTTGAAGAAGCTAAAGGAACTGACACATATGTAGATGTAGTAGAGGGAATGCAATTTGATAGAGGATACATTTCCCCTTACTTTGTTACAGATTCAGAAAAGATGGAAGCTGATCTTGAAACTCCACAAATTTTAATTACTGATAAAAAAATATCAGTAATGAAGGATATTCTTCCTATTCTTGAGCCAGTTGCTCAATCAGGTAAGCCTCTATTAATTATTGCCGAAGACATTGATGGAGAAGCTCTAGCTACATTAGTAGTGAATAAATTAAGAGGATCTCTTAAAATAGCTGCTGTTAAAGCTCCAGGGTTTGGTGATAGAAGAAAAGCTATGCTTGAAGATATTGCAATTCTAACAGGTGGAACTGTAATTTCTGAAGAAAGAGGATTCTCTCTCGAAAATACAACTATTGATATGCTTGGAACTGCTGAAAAAGTTACAATAGATAAAGATAATACTACAGTTGTAAACGGCTCAGGTAACAAGACTGATATCAAGTCTAGGGTAAACCAAATCAAGGCTCAAATCGAGACTACTACATCAGATTACGATAAAGAAAAACTTCAAGAGAGGCTTGCTAAGTTGGCAGGTGGTGTTGCAGTTTTATATGTAGGAGCTCCCTCTGAAGTTGAAATGAAAGAAAAGAAAGATAGAGTAGATGATGCACTTCACGCGACTAGAGCGGCAATTGAAGAAGGAATTGTTGCAGGTGGAGGAGTAGCCTTAATTAATTCAAAGGGTGATTTGAAAAAACTTAAAGCTTCAAACTCTGATGAAAGTACTGGTATTCAAATAGTAATTAAAGCTATTGAAACCCCACTTAGAACAATTGTAGAGAATTCTGGAGGAGAAGGCTCAGTAGTTGTTTCAAAAGTACTAGAAGGTGAGAAAAACTTTGGATATAATGCTAAAGAAGGTAAATATGTAGATATGCTTAAAGAAGGTATTATTGATCCTAAAAAAGTGACAAGAGTTGCTCTTGAAAATGCAGCATCTGTTGCAGGAATGATATTAACCACTGAATGTGCGTTAGTAGATATTAAAGAAGAAAACCCAGCACCTATGCCTCCAATGGGAGGTGGAGGAATGCCTGGTATGATGTAAACATTAATAAACCTAAATAAAAAACCTGCCTCGAGCAGGTTTTTTTGTAATTTAGTTTTCCTACTATGAAAAAAATAAAATCTGCCCTTATATCAGTTTTTAATAAAGATAGAATTGATGAAATATGTACACATTTATCATCTAACAATGTAACAATTTATTCTACAGGTGGTACTTATAAGTATATATCTAATCTGGGAATTTCGGTTAAAAAAGTTGAAGATCTCACCTCGTATCCATCTATTTTAAATGGAAGGGTTAAAACTCTTCACCCTAAAATATTTGGCGGTATTCTAAAAACTAATTCTGAATCAGATATTGAAGATTCTAAAAATTATGATATCCCTAATATAGACCTTGTAATAGTTGATCTTTATCCTTTTGCAGAAACTGTAAAAAACACAAAAAACCATGATGAAATAATTGAAAAGATTGATATTGGTGGAGTTTCACTTATTAGAGCTGCTGCAAAAAATTATGAAAATGTAGTATGTGTTTCATCATCATCCCAATATGAAAAGCTGATTGAGATTTTAAAAGATGATTGCTCAACTGATATTTCTACAAGGAAAAATCTTGCATCTGAGGCATTCAAAAAAAGTTCAGATTATGATTTTAAAATCTTCTCATACTTAAATAAAGAATCTGTTGAGAATAAATCAGTAATTAGAGAATTACGTTATGGTGAAAACCCTCATCAAAAAGGAAGATTTATTGGAAATATTGATGAATATATTACACAATTGAGTGGTAAGGATATATCATATAATAATCTTTTAGATATAGATTCATCTCTTGACTTACTAGGAGACTTGAAATCTAAAAAATCAATCTTTTTAATTCATAAACATAACAATCCATGTGGATTAGCAATCAGAGAATCTGTACTTGAAGCATATGAAGATGCTTTATCCTGTGATAATATTTCTGCATTTGGAGGTATTTTAACATCTAATAGAACAATTGATAAAATTTCTGCCGGTCAAATTGATAAGTTATTTTTTGAAATCCTAATTGCTCCTGATTTTGATGACGAAGCATTAACTATATTAAAATCAAAAAAAAATAGAATTATAATTAAACTAAATAAAATTCCTTCAAAAAGTATACATAGCAGGTCATGTTTAAATGGTTTCCTTGAGCAAGATGTTGATAATAAGATTGAGGATTTCCATGACTTTAAGGTTGTAACTAATAAATCACCCGATAATAAAAATTCTGATGATCTTGTAATTGCTTCTATTATTGCTAAACACACAAAGTCTAACTGTATCGTTATTGTTAAAGACCAACAATTAATTGGATCTGGTATGGGACAGGTTTCAAGAATCGATGCTCTAGATCAAGCAATTGAGAAATCTAAGAGATTTGGATTTGAACTCAGAGATTCAAGTCTTGCAAGTGATGCATTTTTTCCATTTTCTGATTGTGTTGAAATTTCACATAAAAACGGAATAGATTCAATTGTTCAGCCTGGGGGTTCGGTTCGAGATCAAGATTCAATTGATTTTTGCAATAAAAATAAAATGTCAATGGTCTTTTCAGGAATCAGACATTTTAGACATTAATTCGCATTATTTAACTAACTTTGCGGATTATTATGGGATTTTTCACCGAAGAAATAGCAATTGATTTAGGAACTGCAAATACACTTATCATTCATAATGACAAAGTTGTAATTAATAGTCCATCTATTGTTGCGATGGATAGAACTACAAAAAAAATTATAGCTATAGGTGAAGAAGCAAAATTTATGCAAGGTAAAACTCATGAGAATATTAAAACAATTAGGCCTTTGAAAGATGGAGTTATTGCTGACTTTGAAGCCTCAGAAAAAATGATAAGTGAGTTAATAAGAAGTATACCTACCCTCAAAAAAAGATGGTTTTCACCCTCTCTAACGATGGTAATTTGTATTCCATCAGGGATTACAGAAGTAGAAATGAGAGCAGTTAAAGAATCTGCAGAAAGAGTAAATGGAAAAGAGGTTTATTTAATTCATGAGCCTATGGCTGCGGCAATAGGAATTGGAATAGATATTGTTAAACCAAAAGGTAATATGGTGGTTGATATAGGGGGAGGGACTACTGAAATCGCTGTTATTGCATTATCAGGAATTGTATGTGAAAAATCATTAAAAGTTGCTGGTGATGTTCTTACTAATGATATCGTTTATTACATGAGAACAAAACACAACCTTTATATTGGTGATAGAACTGCTGAAAAGATTAAAATTGAAGTAGGATCAGTTTCTGAAAATTTAGATGAGCCTCCTGAAGATATGCATGTTCAAGGAAGGGATCTTCTATCTGGTAAACCAAAAGAAAAAATAATATCTTACATTGAGGTAGCTAAAGCTATTGATAAGTCTGTAATTAGAATTGAGGACTCCATAATGGAGACCTTATCTCAGACACCTCCAGAACTAGCTGCTGACATATACAACACTGGAATATATTTAGCTGGTGGAGGGGCATTACTTAGAGGACTTGATGAGAGACTTTCTAAAAAGACTGATCTTCCTGTATATATTGCTGAAGATCCTTTACAAGCTGTTGTTAGAGGAACAGGAATAGCTCTTAAGAATCTTGACAAATTCAAATCAGTCCTAATTAAGTAAACTATTTAATGCAATCAATAATTAATTCCATACTTAAAAACAGGAACCTAATTATATATGCAACTCTTTCTTTAATAACTTTTAATTCACTTTACACTAATAGCTCAGTTCACTATAATGCAATTGGAAAAACTGGTGCTCACTTTTCAGGGAAAACCTCAATTTTTTCATCCTACATAAACTCTTATTTTAATCTTAGAGATAAGAATCAAATACTTATTGAAGAAAACCTTGAATTGAAAAAAATTCAATATAAATATAATTATGATACACAAAATTTAGAGAGTAAATCTTTGGAATCAAAATCCTTAAATACTGCTAATATAATTCTGAATTCAATTAATAAGAGTAAAAATATAATAGTTATTGATAAAGGAATATCAGGAGGAATTAATGAAGAAATGGGAGTTATTACTTCAATGGGTGTTGTGGGTATAATTAAAAGTGTAACTAAGAACTATGCCTCAATAATTTCTTTATTAAATACAGATTTAAAAGTTAATGCTATATTAAAGAATTCCTCAACTATTGGTTCAATAACTTGGGATGGTTTAAATTCAAAAAATGTAAAATTAAATGATATACCTCTAAGTAGCTCACTAAAGATTGGTGATACTGTAGTAACAGGAGGAATGTCTTTTTATTTCCCAAAGGGCATACCAATTGGAAGTATTTCTAATTATGATAATAACTCACTTGAAGGTTACTATGATATAGATGTAGAAGTTTTTAATGACTTCTCTTCGTTATCTAATGTATATATTCTTGAACGAACTGATAATGAAGAAATTAAAACTTTATTAAATGACTAGAGAATCGATTAGAAATATTGTTTTTTATACTACAATCTTAGTATCTCAGTTACTAATTTTTAATCACTTTAACTTATTTAATGTTATTACTCCTTCTGTATACTTGATAATATTTATTCTTTATAAGATTTCATATAATAATACATCCTTAATTTTTTTAGGATTTATAACTGGACTTATTATTGATCTGGCAATGCAAACATATGGTTGTCATACGTTCGCTACAATAACGATTTGCTATCTTAGAGAAAGGATAGAAAAAAATTCATTTGGTGTAAATGCAAATTTACCTTCAGCAATGATTAAGGGAACTAAAATGATTAATAGATTATCATTTTTCATGCTTATTATAGTTATTCATTCGTTAATATACTACTCTCTTGTTTTTTTTAATCTTGAACTCATAGGAAGAATATTTTATTACAGCCTTATAAATTCAATTGTTACCTTTATTATAGTTTGGGTTTTGTCACAATTAATATCCAATAATTAAAAATGTTAAAAAAGTATCTACTTATATCATCAACTATAATATGTTCAGTTATTTTTATTGTAAAATTAGCTACACTTCAATTATCAGCAGATTCTTATTTTAATTCAGATTTTGCAATTCAGGAAATTTCAATTTACCCAGAAAGAGGATTAATTTTTGATAGATATGGTGAACTTCTTGTTGCAAATCAACCTATGTATGATCTAATTATCATTCCTGAAAATACAGTAGAATTTGATACTACAGAACTATCTAAATTAATTAATGTAGAAGAAAAAGAGTTAAGAAGAAAAATATCAAATGCTATAAATTATTCATCAAAAATACCTTCTTTAATTAAGACACAAATATCAAAAGAAGAGAACGCTTTTCTTCAAGAAAAAATATGGCTTTATGATGGATTTTATATTAGAAAAAATTCTGTAAGAAATTATATAAAACCTTTTGCAAGTAATATAATTGGTTATACCGGAGAAGTAGATCAAACTGAAATAGATGCATATAATTACTATGAAAAGGGAGAGATGATAGGAAAACAAGGAGTTGAAAAATACTATGAAAATGAGCTAAGAGGAGAAAAAGGAAGTAAATACTTTCAAAAAGATAGATTTAACAGGGTCATAGGGACTTATGATAATTCTAATAAAGATGTTGACCCTATTAAAGCTAATAACATAACATTAACTATAGATATAAAACTTCAAGAGTATGCAGAAAGTCTACTTAAAAATAAAAGAGGGGGTGTAGTTGTAATTGAACCTTCAACTGGAGAAATATTAACTCTAGTTAGTTCACCAACTTATGAGTCTAATCAGTTTATTGGTCAAGATAGAACAACTAATTTTCAGAAATTATTGAATGATACTATAAATAAACCATTATTTGATAGATCTCTTCAGGCACAATATTCCCCTGGATCCCCAATGAAAATTTTAAATGCATTAATAGGGCTTCAGGAAAAAGTAATTGATGAGAATACAACCTTTACATGTAATGCAGGGCATTTTTATGCAAGAAATGCTTTTATGGGTTGTCATAATAAATTTGGAACAATTAGTGACTTAAGAAAAGGGATATACAACTCTTGTAATACCTATTTTGCTAAAACATATAAAATGATTTTAGATAAATATAAAACGCCAAGTGAAGGTCTTGATACTTGGGCTAACCATATTAAGAGTTTTGGTTTAGGTGACTATTTAGGATATGATTTATTCATAGGACAAAAGGGGTTTATTCCAGAATCAGATTATTATAACAGGTTTTATGGGAATAACAGGTGGGGATCCTCTACAACAATTTCCAATTCAATTGGCCAGGGAGAAATTCTTACCACTCCTATTCAAATGGCAAATTTTACATCTGCTATTGCTAATAGAGGATTTTATTATAAACCACATTTTGTAAAAAAAATAAATGGTGAATCAATATTTAATGAGGATAGGGTTACCACTACTATTGATAAAGAGAATTTTGAGATTGTAATTGATGGAATGGTTGAAGTTGTTAATAAAGGTACAGCTAGAATAGCTAAAATAAATGGTATTAATGTTGCGGGAAAAACTGGAACTGTTGAAAATTTTATCTTAATTGAAAATGAAAAAAAACAATTGACAGATCATTCAACATTTATTGCTTTTGCTCCAGCTGAAAATCCTCAAATTGTTGTTTCTGTTTTTATTGAAAACGGATACTGGGGAAGCAGATGGGCTGCTCCAATCGCAAGCCTTATTATTGAGAAATATTTAAAAGATAATATTGAAAGAAAGTGGTTAGAGAATAGAATGGTTAATGGAAGTCTTCAAAGTGAGTATGAAAAACCATACAAGTTTAAAACATTTACAATAAATGAATAGTTTGAACATTTTCAAATATGATTTAATATCTTTTTTCACATACACTCTATTAGTAACTTTCGGGATTGTTAATATTTATTCCGCAACCTACAATGAATCTTTTACTACAGTAATTGATTATACTTCGATTGTAGGAAAGCAACTTATATTCCTTTTGGCATGTATAGTTGCCTTTTTTCTAATAATCTTTACTAAAAATAAATTTTTTGATTCTATTTCGACTGTTTTATATTTCATTTCTATTATACTATTACTTAGCCTATTCATATTTGGATCAGAAAGAGGTGGTGCTAAGTCTTGGTATATAATAGGGCCAATTAGTTTTCAACCAACTGAATTTGCAAAATTATGTACTGCCTTATTTCTAGCAAAGTTCTTAAGTATAATTCAAACAGATCTAAAAAAGACTCGTGATATTTTTATAGTTGGAGTCATTATTCTCATTCCTGTAATTCTTATAACTCTTCAGCCTGATCCTGGTTCTGCGCTAGTTTTTTTTGCATTTATCTTTCCTATTCTACGTGAAGGCTTAGACTTGAAATTTTTATATTTTGGAATAGTTATATTTTTAACTCTACTACTGACACTTATTCTTGGTTTTACTACAATTTCAACAATCATATTAATGTTATTTGTATTACTCAATTTATATAATCGACAAAAAAAGATTAGAGTTTCATTCACAACATATTTATTATCATTGATTGTCTTTATTGGAGTTTCGTTTTCAACTAATTACTTATTTGAAAATGTTCTTGAACAAAGACATAGAGATAGAGTTAATCTGATAATTGGAAAAGAAGTTGATAATCGTGGAATTGGTTATAATACAAATCAGTCCAAAATTGCAATTAGTAATGGAGGTTTTTTTGGAGCAGGATTTCTCAAAGGTACTCAGACGAAAGGTAAATTTGTCCCAAGACAACATACAGATTATATATTCAGTACAATAGGAGAGGAATGGGGTTTTGCTGGATCTTTTCTTACTATATTATTATTTACTTTACTCATTAGTAGAATTTCCATTAGGGCCGATAAACAGATTAATCATTTTAGAAGGATATACTCTTATTGTTTTGCCAGTCTACTTTTTATTCATTTTTTTATTAATATTGGGATGTCTATAGGATTAGTTCCATCAGTAGGAATACCCCTTCCATATATTAGTTATGGAGGATCAAGTCTTTTAATTTTTAGTGTAATGTTTTTTATTTACTTAAACTTTGATTCAAGTAGACTGAAGGAAGATTAATCAATAGTTATTTGAGAAAGTATATCATTTCTCTTAATAGAGTTTATATCTTTTAATAGATTCATAGCTTCATCAACATAGATGTCATTTTTTAAAGATTCTATCCACCTGTCTCTTTTTTCTTTCATATCATCATCGTATGCATTGTTTGAATTAAAATTGATTTCATTCCATTCAAAAAAATATGGTGATGAAAATTCTTCAATAATTTTTAATTTATCATTCTGTAACTTAGTGTTCTCAAGTTCATCTTTATATGAACTATATTCTAGAGAAATAGTCTTATCATCTTGTTTAGATTTAATGTGTTTAGCATGTTGATCAATTATTGAAAAATATTCATTTCGACTAATTCTGTTTTTACTATTTAAAATTACTTGTGAATAATTAAATATTTTTTCTGAATTATCATATCTAGCAGGATCAATTTTATTCCAATTAAGAGGATTTTCTAAATCTTTTTCTCCAATGTCTATATATGAATATCTATTAGGAAATACTAGATCACTTTTAACTCCTTCTAGCTGTGTTGATCCACCATTAATCCTGTAAAACATATCTGTAGTAATCTTAAGTGAACCAAGATCTCCATATGTGTTTCCAGAAATAACATTATTTAAGTTAATAATATTTTGAACAGTTCCTTTACCATAGGTTTGTTTACTTCCCAGTATTATAGCTCTATTATAATCTTGAAGTGCAGCTGCTAATATTTCTGAAGCTGATGCAGAGAACTCATTTACAAGAACAATAAGTGGACCATCCCAAATAACTGAAGGATCATTATCTCTTAAAATTTCTTTTCGACCACCAATGCTTTTAACTTGAACTACAGGCCCTTTCTCTATAAAAAATCCTGTAATATCTACAACAGTTTTTAGTGACCCTCCTCCATTATTTCTTAGATCAAGTATTA
>NTKQ01000013.1 GCA_002457075.1 Cryomorphaceae bacterium MED-G11 | reverse complement strand
TTTCTATCATCTGATTGGTTTAAATAATCAAGCCCTAGAACAAGAGTTCTATTTCGATTATCGTGAAAATGTTTTTTAGTATACTTTGTTCCAAGTCCATAATAGTCTCTGTCTAGTGAGATAATTCCACCAAAGTTGAATGGCAGCTTTGTGAAAAAATCTCTTTTTTGATAAAAGAAATAACTATCAAAGAATGAATTCTCATTCCTTTTGTGATTCCATGAAACACCAGTCTTTAAGTGTTTAACTTTTTCATATGTATCATAGTCAATGTTATTCTTTCTTGCTTGTCTTCTGTCATTTTCAACGTCACTAAGTTTAAGACCTCCTGCATCATATGCGTATGGACTATCTGTATAATTAATTTGCCATACTATCTTATTGTTATTGTCTAGTTCATTGATGTATTTAAGATTTAGAATATTGGATTTATATCCACTTTGATCTCTATAACCATTTGATCTTCTTTTATCATAATGAATTATTAAACTTGAGTTGTTCCAATCTAAAATTCTTGTTTTTTGAAGCGATTGATATTGATAAGCTCCAAAAATTCCCGAATTTCTATAATATTTCTCAGATGAATCTGTTAAAGTGTTTATACTAATAACACCTCCTGATGAATTTCCATATAGGTTTGCATTAGGACCTCTGAGTATTTCAACACTAGAAACCAGTCCTAATGGAAGGTTATCCAGTTGACTTTGACCATCTGGTGTTGTCTCAGGTATCCCATCAACTATTAGCTTTATTCCTCTTATGCCAAAAGCAGACCTAGCTCCAAAACCTCTAATTGAGATTCTAAGATCTTGAGAAAAATTGTTTGAAGAACTTGTAAATAGTCCAGGAGTATTTCTTGTAAAGTCTGAGAATGAAGATTGAGAATTATAATTTTTTTCATCTCTAAAGTTTTTTATTGAGACAGATAGAGGAATCTGTTTCGTATTAGCATTAATCTTTGTTGACTTTACAATCACATTATCAAGATCTATCTTCTGGATTGAGTCTTGTCCATTCGAATAAATAAATAATGGAAATACTAAAAAGATCTTATTGATATACTCTAACATAGTCTATTTCATAGGTTGCACTGGTAAACCCTGGAGCTACATAGCCATCGGTCCAATGTCCCCCAACAGCAAGATTTAATAGTAAGAAAAATGGTTTGTCAAATGGTGAGTGTTGAGATTGCATCGGAAATTCAAAATACATTTCTTCATCAACAAAAAATTGAATTTTATCCGGTGCCCATTGAATTGCATAAGTATGATATTCCTCAAATGGGTTAACAATAATTTTTTCAGCTCTAACAAATCTTTCTTGACCTGTATCATAAAAGAGTTTTCCTGGAACAGATGTAGTCTGCCTTGAATAGTCTTGCGGACCATAGTGAACGGCTGAAGAAATCAAGCCTGGATCATTATTAGTACTATCTTTTACATAATCTCCATGTTCTAATATATCTAGCTCACCACAATTAGGCCAACTAATATCATCAATATTTGCACCAAGCATCCAAAATGCTGGCCACATTCCCTCCCAGTTAGGAAGTTTTGCTCTCATCTCAACTCGGCCATATGTAAATTCAAATTTATCTTGTGTATTTATTCTCGCAGATGTATAAAGTTTACCTTGAAAATCTTCTCTTTTTGCTGTAATTTTCAAAAGACCATCTTCAACTTTAATATTATCTTGTTTATCTGTGTAATACTGAAGCTCTCCATTATACCAACTCCCATTATCTGGTGCAACAGTTTCAATATTCCATTTATCTGGAGAAACAGCTGGGATTCCAAATGATGAATCTTCATCAAATTCATCACTCCAAACCAGTTCATTTCCAAAAGAATAAGATGGTGTTTGTGTAGTTGAGGTATTACCTTGATTAGTTGTACTGACCTGATTAGTTGTATTATTTTGATTAACAGCTCCTGTCAAGAGAGAATCATTCAAATTGGTTTTTGAGCCTCCACAAGAAATCAATAGTGATAAAAAAAAGAATACTGAAGTTAAGTAGGATTTCATATATACTTTGAATTTTGATTCAAAGCTAATAATATTTATTATTTTTAGTAAAACTTTTTTTAATGGAAATAATTCCACACGAAGGGATTTCTATCACATCAATATTAAGAGGGATTATAGGTTTAAGTACTATAATTTTAATTGCATATTTACTTAGCAACAATAAAAAAAGAATTGATTGGAAGACAATAATTATTGGTCTTTCAAGTCAGTTAGTTATTGCTCTAGCTGTATTGAGAGTTGAATTTGTTAGAATGATTTTTGAAAAAATAGGACAGGGTTTTCTAGCTATAGTTACATTTACAAACCAAGGCTCTAAAATTCTTTTTGGTGAATTAGCTGATTCCTCTAAATATGGTGAAATATTTGTCTTTCAAGTTTTACCCGTAATTATTTTCTTCTCAGCTCTAACCTCGGTATTATATTATTATCGTATTATTCAAAAAGTAGTATCTGGATTAGCATGGATGTTAACTAAATTCCTAAATATTTCTGGTCAGGAAAGTCTAGCTGTAGCTGGAAATATTTTCTTAGGACAAACCGAAGCGCCTCTTTTGGTAAAAGGTTACTTGGACAAAATGAATAAATCAGAATATTTTCTTTTAATGACTGGTGGTATGGCAACAGTTGCAGGAAGTGTGCTAGCGGCTTATATTGGGTTTTTAGGAGGTGATGATCCTATTCAAAGAATTGAGGTCGCAAAAAATTTGATTATAGCCTCTGTGATGGCTGCTCCAGGCGCTATTGTTATTTCAAAATTGATGTTTCCACAAACTGAAGAGGTTACTAAAAATATTAAAATCAGCACAGATGTTACTGGCACAAATTTACTCTCTGCTATTACTAATGGTACAAGAGATGGAATAAAAATGGCAGTAAATGTAGGAGCTATGCTTCTAGTTTTTCTTGCTCTTATTGCTCTTGTAAATGGGATTTTTTATCAGATTGCTGATGTTTTTGGCCTTAATAGTTGGATAGAACAAAACACTATTTATGAATCTTTTTCTCTTGAATTAATTTTAGGATATTTATTTGCTCCACTTATGTGGCTAATTGGAATAGCAGTTGAAGATATAACTCTTATGGGACAACTACTTGGAGTTAAGCTTGCTGCTAGTGAATTTGTTGCATATATAGAACTTGCTAGTCTTAAAGATGTTGGTAATGCTTTACACTTAACATATCAGAAATCGGTTATAATGGCAACAATTATGTTGTGTGGTTTTGCAAATTTTGCTTCTATAGGAATTCAAATTGGAGGGATAGGAATACTTGCTCCCGGAAAGTCAAAATTATTGACTGAGTTAGGTTTCAAAGCAATGATTGCAGGTACACTGGTCTCTTTATTATCAGCAACTTTTGTTGGAATGCTTCTTGGCTAATCTTCAGTTGAAAGTCTTTTCCAGAATTTCATAAGAGCAATAACAGAAAACACAGATATTAACATAAATATTATTCCTGTAGTAGTTTTTGCATAAAGTAAATACCCAATTCCAAAGAGGATACTATAGACAGAGATGCTTCCAAATAGCATACACAATATGCCGCTAGGGACATCCCACTTCTCTTTTTTTCCAGTTATGTTTATCCCTTTAGATTCTGACTCCTCTATTACTTTTTTCCAGCCCGGTCCTCCTGGTTGAATTTTCTTGTAAAAATTTTGAAGAGTTTCCATGTTTGATGGTGGTGTAATAAGTGTTACTAAAAGCCAAGAAATTGTGGTTATTGTAACTCCAATAATAAGTTTTTCTTCAACAGAAAAGTTATTAGGAATTAAAAATTCAAATATAATTGCAACCATAAATGAAACTATCATAGCTGTTAATTCACTGTAAACGTTTACTCTATACCAAAACCATCTAAGTATAAAAATTAAACCGGTTCCAGCACCTATTTGAAGTATTATTCCAAATGCTTGAAGAGAATTGTTTAGAAAAAGTGCAAAAAACGCAGAGAATATCATTAACAATACAGTAAAAATCCTCCCCATTAACACATAGTGTGCTTCTGACTTATCCTCAACAAAAAATCTTCTGTAGAAATCATGAACTAGATATGATGATCCCCAATTCAAATGAGTTGATATTGTTGACATAAATGCAGCAATTAGAGACGCCACCAATAAGCCCAAAAGTCCTGATGGAAGGAATGAAATCATTGCTGGATATGCTAAATCATTTCCAACAATAGTATTTGGAAAAGCTTCTCGAAGAGAATTTAAGTCAGGGAAAACTACTATGGAAGCTAATGCAATTAAAATCCATGGCCATGGTCTGACTGCATAATGCATAAAGTTAAAAAGAAGTGTCGCCCAAATTGCATTTTTTTCATCCTTTGCTGACAACATCCTTTGCGCAACATACCCTCCTCCTCCGGGTTCAGCCCCTGGATACCAAACAGCCCACCATTGAACAGCTAGTGGAATAATAAATACTGCAATAAATAAATCAGTATCAGCTATATCTGGAATTAAATTTAGCTTTGGTATAACATCTGGATGATTAAGTAGATTAGTAAGTCCCGCTACTTGTGGCAAATTAACAATCTCATATGCAGCCCAAAAAGTTGCTACCATTGCAAGTATAAACTGGAAAAAATCTGTTATAATAATTCCTCTTAAACCTCCTATTGAACTATATACAACAGTAATTGTACATGTAATTAAAAGTGTTTCAACTGGACTTAATCCAAGTAATGCTCCTCCAATTTTTATACCTGCTAAACAAACACTAGCCATTATAAGAATATTAAAGACTGCTCCTAAATAGAAAGCTCTAAAGCCTCTTAAGAAAGCAGCGCCTTTTCCACTATATCTTAATTCATAAAACTCAAGGTCCGTTAAAACTTCAGACCTTCTCCAAAGCTTTGCATACACAAAAACAGTTAACATCCCTGTTAATAGGAATGCCCACCATACCCAGTTTCCTGCAACACCATTAGTTCTAACAATATCTGTTACTAGATTAGGTGTGTCAGCTGAAAAAGTAGTCGCTACCATTGAAATCCCAAGAAGCCACCAAGGCATTTTTCTTCCTGAAAGAAAAAATTCTGTTACATCTTTTCCTGATTTTTTTGAAACAATTATTCCTATAGCTAATGAAAGGATAAAGAAGGCAGAAATAATTAGCCAATCAAGGTTTTCTAATTGCATGTTAAAGGTTTATCTTAGTATAAAATTATAAGGTTGATTCAAGATAATAAATATTTAATTTATTTACTGTTTTCAGTAATGTTTATTGGAGTTAGTTATTCTCAGGATAACTCTAATAGCTCATCTGGAAAGCCTTTTTCTACATCAGATTCTAAATCAAAGAACTCTCTTTTAAATCTTAAAAAAAAGGAGAATCCATTTTTAAAAAAATTAGAAGAAAAAAATAAAAAAAATTTCTTTCCTGATGCGAAAGTTGAAAAGAAAAGACCAGAAAGATTTATTAATTCAAATGGATTCTATCTCTCCAGGTTAAATAAAAAAGAATCTGAGTCAACTAAAAATGTTAATCAATTTAAAGTAGACATGTTTCTTGGAGAAATTAGAAATGATGGGGAGTATGTAAATATAGTTTTAAGAGATCATGAATATCCTGATGGGGATTTAATTAAAATTCAAGTAAACGAGGAGGTTGTTATGCCAGCAATTTTATTAACTGAAAAAGCAAAAGGTTTTAAACTTGACTTAAAAAGTGGATTTAACGTTGTAGACTTTGTAGCATTAAACCAGGGAAGCTCTGGACCTAATACAGCAGAAATTATTGTCTATGATGACCAAGGCAAACTTGTAGGTACAAATAGATGGAATTTAGCTACAGGAGTGAAGGCCACATATATTATTTACAAGAATTAGCTGTATACCTCTAACATTGCAGAAATAAACTTATCAACTTCTTGACTTGTCCCTGTGCTAATTCTACACCAATCATAGAATGGAGGGAATGCCCTTCCTATTCTAACTCCTTTATCTAACATTTCTTTAGATAAATCATCAATATGTTTTTGAGATTCAAAAAAGACAAAGTTGGTGCTTGATTTTACATACTTAAGATCTAAATGATCTAATAACTTATATATTTTATCTTTCTCCTGACTTGCTTTTTTTAGTGAAAAAGAATAAAAATCATTGTCTTTTAATGCTTCGGAAGCAGCAGCAACCGCAAGAACATTAGTCTGTGCCATAATCTTATTTCTTCCATATGGTGAATATTCACCAAATAACTCATCTGCTAGATCTGGTTTCAACACTAAATATCCTATTCTCAAACCAGCCATACCATAGACCTTGGAAAAGGTCCTTGAAACAATCACATTTTTACCTTCTCTGACTAAGTAATCCATAGATGGGTATTCAGCATCTTCTATATAATCATAATATGCTTCGTCACAAAAAACGATTGTTCTTTCTGAAGCTCTTTCACAAAAATCGCTCAAAGATGATTTTTCTAATAATGTTCCTGTTGGATTATTGGGATTTGCAATGAAAACCATTTTTGTTTTAGTATCAATTGCTTCCTCAATTTTACCTAGGTCATATCCCTTATTAGAATCTACTGGGACCCATTTAATTTTCCCTCCCCATGCCTCAGCATAACTCATAAGTGCTAAATAGGTTGGTTGTCCAGCTACTATTTCACCCCCATCATCTGCAACAGCTAATCCTGTTACTCTAAGTGCTTCATTAGATCCTCCCGTAATAACGATGCTTTCTGGAGAAACACTATGTTTTTTTGCAAGAGACTTCTGTAATTCATTGATATATTCATATGGATATCTACATGCATCATCAAATGAATCTGCAATAGCATTTCTTACTCTTTCTGAGGGTCCATATGGGTTTTCATTTGAGCTCAACTTTACAATATCTGTTATCTGCCTTGGGTTATATTTTTTTATTTCTTCAGCAGTTAACACGGATGGTGCCATTATTAGTCCTCCAAGCCCTATTGAAGATTTGAACCACTCTCTTCTTGATTGCATAATTTTATAATTTGTAATAATTTAAAAAAGAAAGTATTGTTTTCAAAATTTAATCGTTAATTTTCGACATGACTGGATTATTTGATGCTATTGAAAATATTATCAATCAGATTATAGTTCCTCTAAATTGGGTAATGTTATTTCTAATAATTGGAGGAGGAGTTTATCTAACAATTATTTCTCGTGCAAACCCTTTACTAAAAATTTCAAATGGGTTTAAACTTCTTTTAAAAAAAGATAAATCAAGCATTGGTATTTCAAGATTCCAAGCATTGTCTGCTGTTTTAGCAGCTACTGTTGGTCTGGGTAATATTTCTGGAGTTTCCATTGCAATTCACCAAGGTGGCCCTGGAGTATTAGTGTGGATGTGGATTACCGCTCTGATTGGTGCGACGATAAAGTTTTTTTCATGCTCCCTAGCTGTTAGTTTAAGAGATAAAGATAAAGATGGTAATTACCTTGGCGGTCCAATGTACTATATGACTTTAGGTATAAAAAAGTGGGGGAAACCCTTGGCAATTTGGTTTTCAGTTGCAGGATTAGTCGGTGTCCTTCCTGCTTTTACAGCTAATCAACTAACTCAATCTTATATTGACGTGCTGGATCCAAATAGTTTTTTAAATATTGGCGATGGTAACTGGAAATTAATAATTGGAGTAATATTTACTATACTAACTTCTTTTGTAATTTTTGGAGGCCTTAAATCTATAGTTAGAGTTACGTCAAGTTTAGTTCCTATTATGGTTATTCTATATTTTCTTTTAGGAATATTTATTTTAGTATCAAATGCAAGTGTTGTCCCCTCAACATTCGCCCTTATATTCAGTGAGGCTTTTAACTTTAATACAATGGTTCAGGGTGGTTTCTGGGGGCTTGTTTTAATTGGAATTCGAAGAGCTGTTTTTTCAAGTGAAAGTGGAGTTGGATTAGCCCCAATTTATCATGGTCAATCAACATCAAAAAAAGGAACTGATGAAGGGTTGGTTGGAATGCTTGGCCCAATTCTAGATACTATTTTAGTTTGCACAATAACAGGGTTAATAATCATTATTAGCGGTGCTTATCTAGAAAGTGATTTAAATGGAATTGTTTTATCTCTTGAAGCTTTTAGAAGATTGTTTTTTGGGTTTGGAGATTATATTTTAATTATAATGATTTCCGTATTTGGAATATCTACACTATTTACATATTCTTATTATGGTGTTAAATGTTATGGTTTTTTAACAACCCCAGAAAAAGGAAAGTATTATAATTACATCTATATAGGGGCTATTATAGTCTCTTCAATTTTAACAGTAGAAATTGTTATTGGATTGATTGATGTAGCTTTTGCGCTTATGGCAATCCCTAATATGATTGCTATAATATACCTATCTAAAATTGTTACAAGAGAAATGAAATCTAGATCTTGGATCTAGTCTACATAATCTAAGGGTGGAGGTCCTGGGTCTAAATATGCATCATACTCATAATCACCAATTTTTTCATCAAACTCTTTCTTTATGTCTTCTCTCAATTTATTGTCTTTAAATATATCAACCATTGTCATCCCAAGAGCTTTTGCTGCATGAAGCATTCCTTTATGTCCTATTGACATTCCAGAACTTGCAACCACAGACCATGAATGCCATGGAACTCCTTTAGGAGCTGTTGTTGCTGCTAAACTTACAACTGGAACATTATAACTTACATCACCGCTGTCAGTAGATCCTCCTCCAGGGCTATCAAGCGTCTCTCTTAATGGTCTTATTTTACCATCTATTCCTATTTCAGGTTTTCCATTATTTCTTTGCATTTCTAGTGCAAACATAATTTCTTCCTCAGAGTATTGGATATCGCCTAAAGTTTCAAGATTTTTTTGCATTACAGCTCCACCCGTTCTATTTGGGAGTAGATCATGAACGCCTGAAATTAATGAAACTTTATGTTCAACATTAGCCATTATAGCTGCTCCTCCTGCCATTTTTCTAACCTGATCATAAACAGGTTGTAGCCCGTCTTTAGTAATATCTCTGACTCTAACCCAAATTCTTGAATAGTCTGGAACAACGTTAACAACTTGTCCTGCGTCCTGTATGTGATAATGCATCCTCACTGAAGGTTTAACATGTTCTCTATATGCATTAATTCCAGATGTATATAATTCCAGGGCGTCTGAAGCACTTCTAGCGTTCCATGGATCAACAGAAGCATGTGATGCCTGTCCTGTAAATTCAACCATAAAATCCACTAATGCTAGGGATGGTTGAACATTTGCTTCAGTTTTATCAGCAGGGTGCCAGTCCATTACAACATCTACGTTGTCAAATACACCATCTCTTATCATCCAGAGTTTACCAAAAAATTTTTCTTCTGCTGGAGTTCCAAAATATTTGACAGTCCCTTTTAGGCTTCCTTTTTCAATTAATTCTTTAATTGCAACCGCAGCACCTAGGCTAGCTGTTCCAAATAAGTTATGACCACACCCATGGCCCGCACCTCCCTCAGTAAGTTCATTTTTATAAGGAACTGTTGTCTGAGATAGGCCAGGTAAAGCATCAAATTCTCCAATAATTCCAATTACAGGACTTCCCTCTCCGAACGTTGCTGTAAATGCTGTTGGCATACCTGCTAAATCTGAGTCAACATCAAAACCATTTTGTTTGGCATACTCCATTAAATACTGCGCTGATTTTTCTTCCCTAAATGCTACTTCAGCTGCATGCCATATGTTGTCACTCATTGTTATAAGCTCATCTGACTTTTGCTCTATAGAATTTAATAGCTCTTTTTTTAATTTATTTACGCTCTGCGCATTGATACTTCCAAAAGAAAGCATTAATATTAGAATTGGAAGAAAATTTTTCATTCGTTAATAATTTAAGGTTTTATTAATAATGTAATTTACAAATAATATTTATTTTTAAACATGAAGCTTTTTAAGGATGTCAAGGGGAATAATATTGATCCTGTAGACCATACACTCTCTATATTAAAAGAATATCCTTATGCCAAAATTCATATAGGATCTGACTCTCAAAATGTAGGAAAAAAAACAAATTATACAAGTGTAATAGCATATAGGCTTGGTACAAGAGGGGTGCATTATATTTTAAGCAAGTCTTCTTGTGAGGCAATAAATGATATTTGGAAAAGACTCTGGCTTGAAGCAGAATATAGCATTCAAGTAGCAGAGTGGTTGACTAAACAAGTAAGTGTTAAAGTCGAAATTGATATGGATTATAATTCTGATGAAAACCATAAATCTAATAAGTTAATCTCTGCAACTAAGGGATGGGCAAATTCATTGGGCTATAAAGTAAATGTGAAGCCTAATAATCAAATAGCAACTAGAGCTGCAGACCACCATTGCAAATAACTATGTCAATAAACTGAAAATTTTATCACCTCCATACCTAACAACATCTGTGGCTGGAATTCCAGTTTCGTTTTCAACATTAGTAATAACCTCTTTTGCCTTTTCCTCTGACATTAAGGCTGTGTTTAGAGCCACTCCAATAACTTTTGCTTTTGGATAAGTTCCTATGACTGAGGCTAGACTTTCATTTAGTTCTATAAATTTTTTTAAGTCAGGAATTTTAATGTTTTCAAGCGATCTTAATGAATCATTTCTAGCAATATGACACAGAATCATATGAGTTGGACATGTTCCTCTCATCAAAGGGAGAGTTGCTGTGCTTCCAGGATGTAATATTGACCCTTGTCCTTCAACTATTACAATATCTTTTTCTTTTTGTTCTAGAACAGCTGTTTCCACTGCTCCACAAGCATGATCCAATTTATATGCATCTAAAGGAATTCCCTTACCTGTTACAGTAATTCCAACTTGACCAGTTGCAACAAAACCCGCATTTATTTTTTTCTCTATTAAATAAGAATATAGTTCAAGACCAACAGTCATTTTTCCTGCAGCCATGTCTGTTCCTATCATTAATATTCTTTTATTTTTTAGTTCAGCAGATCTTGCAGATCCAATTTGTGGAATGAACTTTGGAACTCTAGTATCCCAAATCCATTGGTTATCATTTATTATATATTTGGAAAAATCAGGAGATATCTGATCATGAAGTCCATTAATTATTGACATTCCATTTTCTAAGGCTTCTTTAATAACAGTATCCCATGATTTAGGTCTAATCCCACCTGAAGTTAAAACTCCTAAAAGAAGGACATTAGATCCCATCGATTTTGCTACCCCGATACTTTCTACTATTGGAATGTCTTTTTTGATAATTGAAACATCAGAAATATTTTTACCTGCAAACACAGAGTCTACTACACATAAAATTTCGTTATCAAGATATCTGAGTGCACTAATACCCATCTTACCATAATCATCATCAAGACTAGATTCCATCCATACAGCAACTTTGTCAGTTGGCTTAAGCATAATTTTCTGTTTTAAGTTTTGCTCCGTGTCCTGGTAATGAATTAATCATAGTTACGCCATCAATCATTGAGGTTCCTTCACTTGGATCTGGGTTTAAATTATAGTGTGAATCAAGATCTACATAGTCAATGATTCCTGTTATTGAGGCTCCTGCTGAAATACTAACTGAAGATTCACTCATACATCCAATCATAGTTTTTAATCCGTGAGATTTAGCAACATTTAAAATTTTTAAGGCTTCCGTTATACCCCCACATTTCATAAGCTTTAAATTTACTCCGTCTACATATTGATAGTTATTGGCAACATCTTCAGCAAATCTACACGATTCATCAATAAAAATTGGAAGAGCTCTGGATTCAAATAAAAATTTCAATTTATCTTCATCTCCTTCAACCAGAGGCTGCTCAATATATTCAGCATCTCTTTCAGCTAACCATTTCATCATCAATTTTGCTTCGTCCAAAGACCACCCACCATTTGCATCTACTCGTATCGCAATGTTTGATTTTTTTGTCGACTCAATAACTTGAGAATAAATAAGCTTATCATATTCTATACCCTCTGGGGAGCCAAGTTTAACTTTTAGAGCTCTTACCTGTGGATTGCTTATAATCATTTCTACTCGTTCTTTAACTATTTCTGGAGGATTAATTCCAACTGTTATTGAAGTTGGAACTTTAGGTTTAGGAAGGCCTAATAAATCTTTTAATGGAAGTTTTGCTTTTTTTGCCTTTAGGTCCCAAAGGGCAATATCAATTCCAGCGAGAGCACATGCTGGTATTTTTAATTCTTTACTCCTTTGACAAACCTCGTGAATAGATAAATCATTTATGTCTGAATTTATTAATCTTGTTAAATGAGCTTTAACTTCTTGTGCACTTTTAGCACCTTCTGTTTTTCCTGGAGCAGACTCACCCCATGCAGTTATTCCATCTTTAACTATTTCAATAAATAAATTTTGAGACTTATCGTGAACGCCTCTACTTATTTGAAGGGGGTGTTTTTTTGTAAGGTTTACAGTATGAAAATTAACTACCATTTCACTAAAAATGAAAGTCTAAGTTAATGTTTTTCTTGATTTTTTTGGTTAAAAATATCTAATGCTTCTCTTTTATAGATTGGAGTTCTATTTCTTCTGGTTATCCAAGTAAGTTTACCTTTTTCATGATACCTAGTAAGAGTGCTTTCGCTCAATCCAAGATATTCAGCTGCTTGTTTTCTTGGAAGATAATGAATGTGATCTGGAAGATTTGAACAGTCATGATCTGAAGACATAAGTTCTAGAAAACTTCTTTCTATTTGTATGTCGACCTTTTTTACTCTTCTACCTTCATAGTAGACAGATCTTACCCCATCTGGAAAATAAATTTCATTTATATCTGTCCACTTTTTGTGCATTAGTTTTTTAGCTAGTCTATAAAGGTATATAAAAAAATGGATATCTTTGTACCTAACTATAAACTAATTATTTACGTTGAAAAAAATTCTTCTTTTACTTGCTATTTTTTTTATAAATCCTGTGTTCTCTCAAATAATGGGGAATGGTCAATATTTGCCAGCTAATTATGGAACTAGAAATAAATTCTCAGGTAAAAATTCGTTTAAATATGGGATAATTGGGTCTAATCAAGATGCAACCGGATCTCCGGTGGGACTAGTTTCTGCAATTATTAGACGGGTCCCTAGTGCAAAAAAAGTCTCAGATCGATTTGGAAATGCAAGTGTATCACTTCGAGGTAGAAACTCTGTTCAAACTGCTGGAGATGAAGTTCTCTGGGATATAGATGGTGTTACTTATATAACCCCACCAATGCTTAGTATTAACGACGTTGTTTATGTAGAGGTTGTTAAAGGACTTGCCGCAAATAATAAATATGGTTCTGATGGGGCTGCAGGTGTAATAATTGTTAAAACTTCTGTTAGTGCTTCAAATAATGAATTAATAAACTCTCCAAGGAATCTTTGGAGAACTGTTACTGAGAAAAAGAAAAGGATCAAGAAGGATTAACACAATTAATTTATAAACTTTTTAATACTTTAGCTTTCCTATAAACATGAAACACGTCTATTTACTTTCTCTTCTTTTGCTTACTACATTTTCGTTTTCACAAGAAGATCCAATTTTAAAATCTCAACAAACTGCAATTTCTTCGATGTCTTTAGTTGATGCTCTCGCATCTAGGATTCCTGGTGCTAGAAAAATCACAGATAGAATGGGAAATAAGAATATTGCTATTAGGGGGAGGCAGTCGTTCAAAACAGCAGGCAATGAAGTTCTTTGGGAAATTGACGGGGTCATATACATTAATCCTCCTTATCTAAATGCTGGTCAAGTAAAGTATGTGGAAATTTTAAGTGGTCTTGCAGCCACAAATAAATATGGAAGTGAAGGTGGTGCAGGAGTTATAGTAGTTAAAACAAATGTTAGTGCTGACCAATATAACAGTCGAAAAAATCTTTGGAATAGGTCTACGCAAAACACTAAAGCTACCAAAAAGAAGAAGAAGAAGAAGAAGAAGAAGAAGAAGAAGTCCTGAGTATCCTCAGTTAGTTATCCAAGGTATAAATTGAAGACCTTCAGTTAGCCTCAAGTAATTTTGGACTGTTCTAATTTTTATTGCTAATTTGCGATTCATATAAATTAAATCATTGAAAAATTTTTACTTCTTAACTGTTTTAATATTACTGAGCTGTTCCGATAAAGTTAGTATGCAGGAATTTGATTCTGCAGAAATTATTAAAACAATTGTTTTGCCAAAAACAATAAATGAAACTTCAGGTCTTGAGTTTTATAATAAAAACTTTATAACGCATAACGATTCTGGGGATGGCCCGTCTCTTTATGTGTTTAATGAGAATGGAGATTTAATTAAAACCATAGATTTAAATAAGGATGCAAATTTTGAAATAGAAAATAATGACTGGGAAGATATTGCTAGTGATGACAAATATCTTTATGTTGCTGATACTGGAAATAATTTTGGAAATAGAAGTAACTTAAATATTATTAGAGTTAACAAAGAAGACGATTATAAAGTAGATGGTGTAATTGAAATTCTTTATGCTGATCAAGAAACTTTTTTTCCTAGACCAAAACATAAATATGATGCTGAGGCTATCCTTGTTATAGATGAACAACTTGTGTTATTTTCAAAAGACAGAGAAAATTTAAATACAGATTTATATCTAGTGGATAAATTTGAAAAAGCAGCACAAAAACTTACAAGTGAATTTGACTTTAATGTAAACTCTTTGATAACTGGAGGAGACTATAAGAATGAGCTACATTTACTTGCATTAGTTAGCTACAACTCTAAAGGCAATCAATATCTTATTTTGTTTGAAAGATTTGATCTAGAAAACCTAGAAGAGAATACATTTAAAAAATATAAAATTCCATTAGAGAGAGCTCAAATTGAGTCAATTAAAATAATTGATAAAAACACATTTTGGGTAACTTCAGAGGATGAAGGAATCGGAAATCCTTTTATGTATAAATTGAAAGTGAAGTAAAAAACGCTCCAAACAAAACCAATTAACAAAAATTCAAAATTAACCTAGCTAAAAAAAGGACTAAAATCGCATTAGGAGCGTTTTTTGAATCAACTATTCTAAAAGTAGAGTTAATATTTGAGAAATTATTTTAAAGAAAAGTTAAAATTAGTCAAATTGATACGTCAAACTAATTTTTAAAAAAGGATGTCTTGGTGTTCTTTGCATTTCCGTGTCTTTAGACATAGAGTTAAATGTTGACAAAATTTGAAGGTTTCCAAACTTCTTCTGAAGGCCTACCTCTATAGTATTTCTATATTTATTAGAAATCATGGTTAGGGGTGCATTATCATTAAACAGACTCCCCTCTAACTTGTAATCATGAAAATAATATTCTTGGTGTGTTCCTAAATAAAACGAGAATTTATTTTTAGAATTGGTAATGATATTATCAGATAAACTGACCCAGCTCAAGTTTCCAATTAAAAGTCCAAAATTAATACCAGTCATAATTTGATAGGTTCCTATTTTAGAATATAAATTTGTAGTAAAATTTACATTGTCTTCAATTTTAAAACCGCTAAAATAATTAGCAACTAAATTAATTTGAAATTCTTGGGGCATTTGTGACTTCCATGCTAAGTCTGGTAAATTTAAAACAAGGTCATGGTAAAGGTTCTGCATCCCCTTAGCTAATGATGCATTACCGGTTATTCCTATGTTTCCCCCTAAGGTAAAACTTGAGTTTTCAGAAATTTGTTTTTGTTTAGTCATCTCCAAAAAAAGATATCCACTGTATGGATAGTCATATTGTAATGGATTTATCTCATACCTGCTTGAAGGTGTGTAAATTAACTGCCCTATTTTAAAATGATTAAAATAATTCTTATTATCTATATTTTTTAGTGAAGAAAAAGAAAGAAATATTCCACTAGAATAATACATATCTCTACTATCAAAGTATAGGTCGTTATCAACATCTAGATTAATCTGATTTTGAGTATATATCGAGTTTGAAGTCGATAAAGAAAAACAGATGATTAAGTAAAAGATTATTTTTTTAAACAATTAAATTAATTTTACTCTAATTTAAACATTATTATTTCTTATGATTAAAATTGAATTAGCTGAAATAACTGACCTTGATAGGATAATGGAAATTACTAAGGCTTGTGCAATAGATTTAATTAGTAAAAATATTTTTCAATGGAATGAAAATTATCCAAGTAAAGAAGCATTTAAAAAAGATATAGAAAAAAATACTCTGTATGTCTTTAAAAATAAATTACTAATTACTGGGTGTATTTCAATTTGTGCAGATAAAGATGAAGAATATGAAGATGTGGAATGGATCACAAAAGACTTCAAAAACTTATATCTTCACAGGCTTGCTGTTCACCCTGAATGTCAAAAAAAGGGGATTGGTAGATCTTTAATGGATTTTGCTGAAGAGTATGCTAAACTAAATGGATTTAAATCTGTAAGACTTGACACTTTTAGTCAAAACCAAAGAAACAATAAGTTTTATAAATCAAGACAGTACGTTCAGCTTGGTGATGTTTTTTTTCCAATGCAAAGTAAGTTTCCATTTCATTGTTATGAAAAAATCATAAACTAAAACCCTAGATCCTCTAGATCTTTTTTCTTTTTAGAACTTTCAATATTTAAGTTTTCACAATCTAAAGGTATTGTAACTATTTCTGGCACAGGAAAGTCTTCCGATGAAATTCCTAGTTCAGGATTTAAGTATGCATTTTTCATAAACTGGCCCCATATTGGTAGAGCCATTGTTGCTCCTTGCCCAAAAGCTATTTCTTCAAAATGTATAGAACGATCTTCCCCTCCAACCCAGACTCCAGTAACTAAATTAGGAACCATTCCCATAAACCATCCATCACTTTGATTTTGGGTTGTTCCTGTTTTTCCTGCTATGGCATTTTCAAATGCATATGGATACCCTGTTATTAAATTTTTATAAATATAATTAGTCTCCTCTAACCCTGAATGTCTTAATCTTCCCCCAGAACCATATTTAGTAACTCCCTCCATTAAGTTTACAGTGACATAGGCTGCTTCCTCACTAAGTACATCAGTAGTTTGAGGTATTACTTCATATAGTGGTACTCCATTTTTATCTTCTATTCTAGTAATAAAAATTGGTTCTATATATATTCCTTTATTAACAAAAGTGCTATATGCCCCAACCATTTCATAAAGACTTATATCCGGTGTTCCAAGAGCTATAGAGGGGACCTCTGGGAGATATGATTGAATTCCCATTTTCTTCATCAATGTAACAACTGGTTTTGGACCAACCTGATCCATTAGTCTTGCGCTAATTGTATTAATTGAATTTGCAAGAGCATTTTTTAAATTCCTAGTTTGCCCATATTTATCACTTGAATTTGATGGACACCAAGCATCCATATTTCCATGCTTCATTGGTTCTATGCAATAAAGAGCATCTGGAACAGTATAACATGGGGAAAGTTTTAATTGATCTATAGCTGTAGCATATAGAAAAGGTTTGAAAGTTGATCCTATCTGGCGTCTTCCTTGCTTAACTTGATCATATTGAAAATGTTTATAATTAAACCCTCCTACCCATGCTTTAACATGACCTGTTTGAGGCTCCATAGACATCATGGATGCACGTAAATGAAATTTATAATATCTTATGGAATCTATTGGCTTCATTATTGTATCAATATCTCCATTCCATGAAAATACTTTCATTGGTGTATCTACTTGAAAGGTATCCCAAATTTCATCATCATTTTTTCCGCTTAACTTCATCTTCCTCCATCTCTCTGATCTCATTGCTGATAATTTAATTAATGTGTCTACTTGACCTTCTCTAAGGTCTCTAAAAGGGGGGGTCGGGTTTTCTTCTGATTTTTTATTCTGAGCAAAGAATTCTGATTGAAGACTTTTCATATGCTGATTTACTGATTCTTCTGCTATATTTTGAAGTCGAGAATCAATTGTTGTATAAATTCGTATACCGTCTCTATAAAGATTATATCTTGATCCATCAGGCTTTGGGTTTTCTCTTAACCACTTATTCATAAATCCTTGTAGATAGGCTCTAAAATATGTGGCTAAACCTTCCCTGTGTGATTCGGGAGAATAATCAATTTTTAATGGAAGTGTTGTTAATGAATCTCGTTCATCTTTTGTTATCATCTCATTTCTAAACATTTGTTGAAACACAACATTTCTTCTTTCAGTAACAATTTTTGGCCTTCTTAATGGATTATAATATGAAGAGTTTTTTAACATTCCAACTAGTGTAGCTGCATCCTCAATTAATAAAGAATCAGGAGTTTTATTAAAATATATCTTTGATGCTGATCTAACACCATCCGCTGTATTGCCAAAATCATAAACATTCAAATACATTGCTATAATCTCATTTTTTGTATATCTCTTCTCTATTTGGATAGCTAACACCCACTCCTTGGCTTTTTGAAGGACTGCTTGAAATGTGCTTCTGGATCTAACCCCTACAAAAAGTTGTCTAGCTAGTTGTTGACTTATTGTACTGGCTCCTCCTCTGGTATTTAAAAACGCAACTGCTCTTAGAGTTGATCGAACATCAATCCCTGGATGATCATAAAACCTCTCATCTTCAGTTGCAATTAATGCATTAACTAAATTATCAGGAAGCTCATCGAAAGTTATCGGCGTTCTATTATCGTTAAAATAAAATTTCCCTAATATCTCACCATCAGATGAAATTATTTGTGTAGCTAGATTAGTGTTTGGATTTTCTAATTGCTCAAATTCTGGCATTTCTCCAAATGTTCCATTACCGGCAAGAATAAATAATCCAAAAAAGGATATTAGACCTATTACTAACGAGGCCCAAAGTAATCTTATTGTGAGTAATCTTTTCATATCAATTAATCTTGAACTTTAATTTATTTGACCTGCCTTTTTTAAATATTTTGTGACTATTTCGTTTTCCTCTTCTAAGGGATTTTTGTTTGTCGTAAGATAGTTCAATAGTATCGATACATTCTTTAGAACAACAACTATTCATCTTTTCTTTACACTCATTACATTGAATAAAAAGAAGGTGGCATGATTCGTTTGCACAATTAACATGGGTGTCACATGGGTTGCCACATTGATGGCAATTAGAAACTATCTCATCTGATATTCTTTCACCCATTCTCTTATCAAAAACAAAATTTTTACCAAGAAAATTATTCTCTAATTCCCCCTCCTTTACTTGTCGTGCATATTCTATTATTCCTCCCTCAAGTTGAAAAACATTTTTTATTCCTTTATGTTTTAAATAAGCACTTGCCTTCTCACATCTAATACCTCCAGTACAATACATTAGATAATTTTTTTCTTTTCCGTTCTTTTCAAGCTCTTTATCAATTGTTTTAAGTGACTCTCTAAAAGTGTCTACATCTGGTTTTATAGCACCTTTGAAATACCCAATTTCACTTTCGTAATGATTCCTCATATCTATACATACAGTATTTCTATGATTTAACATTTGATTAAATTTTTGAGCATCAAGATGTTCGCCAATTTTAGTTACATCAAAAGAAAGGTCATCAAGTCCATCTGCAACTATTTTCTCTCTGATTTTAATAGTAAGTTTTAAAAATGACTTGCTGTAATGTTCCAATGCTATATTAAGTCTAATATTCTTTAAAGGAACTATTTCTGATATTGATTTTTTAAATCTATCAAGGCTTTCTTTTGGGACAGATAATTGGGCATTAATTCCTTCCTTGGCAATATATATTCTTCCTAATACATCTATTTTAGACCATATAATAAAGAGATGGTCTCTAAACAAAGAGGGGTTACCAAGATTAAAATACTTATAGAAAGAAAGTGTAATTCTTTCCTGAGAATTTTTATCAATAATTTGGGCACGCTCTTCAGCGCTAAGTTTATTGTACAGTTGCATGCTATACTAATATAGAGTGCAAAATTACAACTTTTTAACAACCTTATGTAAATTTCAGTCAGTTAAACCTTCTTGCTTGGGGCCTATCAATATATACTCAGTTTGTCTGCCTTTAATATATCTGAACCCATCCTCTCCAAAAAATCCTGGTACTTCTAGCATTATTCTAATATCTTTTTTCCACTCGGGAAGATATACTGTTGTGTTTAGTTCAATTGCATAGGATGTGTTGAATTGTAAAGGGTAGTCTCCTGAAAAAGGAACTCCTCCTTGTGAGTCCCACATTCCAAGTGTGGTTCCAGCTGAATGGCCATATGTACCTAGGGGGTGGGTATAAATTGACGGTCTTAACCCCTCTGCTTTACCTTGAGCCAGGGATTTTTTTAAAATTTCATTACCTGTAACTCCTTGTTTAAAATTATTTGTAAAAATATCCTGTACCCTGTTCCCTTCTTTCAAAGCATTTATTAGGTAGTCTGGAGCATTAACTTCCCCGGGTTTGAGAATATATCCTAATTCCTGAGTATCAGTATTTAATGTCAGGTATGTAATACCAAAATCACAATGAATTAGATCTCCTGGTTGTATGATATCAAATTTAGATAATCCATCAAATGCATATAAATCACTATTATCTTCTCTTTGAACATCAACACTAGGGTGAAACCAAGTATCAAGTCCAAGATCTAATACCTTTTCTCTCATCCACCAAACAACGTCATCTGTAGTTGTAATTCCAGGGGTTATTACTTTAGTTGAAAATGCCTCTCTAATAATTGAGCTACTAATTTCAACTAATTGAGTAAAAATTGTCATCTCTAAATCTGTTCTTGTTTCAATCCAAGCTATCGATAAATCTTCGGCTGAAACAAGTTTCTTTCTATAATTTGATGGAAGAACATTGTAGAGCTGATCATAATGATACTTGCTAAGACCGTCTGCAAGTGACTCATAGCTTGATGTATTAATTCCAATTTTATTTGGATTTTTACTTATTATATATTCTTTGAGAGCTTCCCACTGATTTGGCTCCTCTTCTTTGTTCCAAATTGATGGAATATTATCACCAAATGCATATCTAGCAATTGCTACAGCATCAAATTCTTTAGTCTTTTTATCAAGTGAAAAAACTAAAATTGTTGTTCTTCTTGCATTTAACCAGGTAGGCGGTAGCATAGTCTTAATTATAGGATCTTCATTGTATTCTCTTGTTATTAAAACCCACATGTCTATATCGGTCTTATCCATTAAATCTGGTAATAAATTATTGAATCTATCCTTTTGAAGTTTGTTTATAAAGCTTGCTCTTTCCTTTAGAGGGAGGATATCCTGAGCATAAAAATTTGAAACAAATAGTACGGTAAATAATATTAATATTTTTCTCATAGTTTGGTAAAATATAAATATAAAAAATATTACTTTAGTGATAAATGTTTCAATATGTCCGATTCAAAAGATTCTAAACTTAAAGCTTTAAATTTAACACTAGACAAACTAGATAAAACATACGGAAAAGGATCCGTGATGAGGCTTGGTGAACAAACGATTGAAAAAATTGAAGCTATTTCCTCAGGTTCTATTGGTTTAGATATTGCTTTAGGAGTTGGTGGTTATCCAAAAGGAAGGGTAGTAGAAATATATGGACCAGAATCTTCTGGTAAAACAACCCTGACATTACACGCAATTGCTGAATGTCAAAAAGCCGGTGGTATAGCGGCATTTATTGATGCGGAACATGCTTTTGATAGGCTCTACGCGCAAAACTTAGGAATAGATTTAGGAGAGCTTGTTATATCTCAACCAGACAACGGTGAGCAGGCTCTTGAGATTGCAGATAATTTAATACGATCTGGTGCGGTAGATATGTTAGTAATTGACTCTGTTGCTGCATTAACTCCAAAAAGTGAAATTGAAGGTGAAATGGGGGATTCTAAAATGGGGCTTCATGCTCGACTAATGTCTCAAGCATTGAGAAAATTAACCGCATCGATTAGCAAAACAAATTGCACAGTGTTTTTCATAAATCAATTAAGAGAGAAAATTGGGGTGATGTTTGGAAATCCAGAAACTACTACTGGTGGTAATGCTCTTAAATTTTATGCATCTGTGAGGGTTGATATTAGAAGGTCTACTCAATTAAAAAATGCTGATGGTGGTGTTTTAGGGAACAAAACTAGAGTAAAAATTGTAAAAAATAAAGTTGCACCTCCATTTAAAACTACTGAGTTTGATATAATGTATGGAGAGGGTATTTCAAAAATTGGAGAGATTTTAGATATTGGAGTAGAACATGATATAATTGAAAAAAGCGGATCTTGGTTTAGCTATGGTGGGAGTAAACTTGGTCAGGGTAGAGATGCTGTAAAAGCTATTTTAAAAGATAACCCCGAATTAATGGAAGAATTAGAGCAAAAAATTCTAGAACAACTCAAGACCGATTAGTCTAGTATTTTTTTCCAGTTATTAACAGCTTTAACTGCAGCTTGTTTTGGATCATTTTCCAGTTCAAACTTAATTGTATTATAAGCCTTCATGGTTAACATAGGTATATCCTCTTCTTTTAAATTTTCAACAGATATTTTATCTAAAACTTTAACCCTAAGTTTTCCAAGAGATCCAAATTTAGGATACCATGGATGTTTTAACTTCAAGTCATAAAAGACTAATGGTATTATTGGAAGGTTATTGTCAATTGCTATCTTAAAGGCACCTCTCTTAAAGTCACCCAATATTATTGTGTCATCCAGGTAATTTGTTTCAGGAAAAATGCACACATTGTAGCCCTCCTTTAACATCTCATTTGCTCGTCCATAAACTTCAAACCTGCTTTTAGAATCTGATCTATCAACCATTATGGCCGCCCTCTTATAAATGTATCCAAAAAGAGGTATTTTATAAAGTTCTTTTTTTCCAACAAACACAAATGGCTTCTTACATGTGATTAGCATAAGAAATACATCCATATGGCTGGAATGATTTGCAATTATTAAACAGTTTGTGTCTGAGTTTAATTTTTCCTTGTTTTCAACTTTAACATAGTAACCGCTCCCATGTAAAGTTATTCTAGCCCAAATATTTCTAGCAACCCAAAATAGTTTAGAATAGGCTCTAGGTAAAAGAAGTAGAAAAACTAGAAAAGGAAAGTATAAAACAACTTGAATTCCAGCAAGAAAATAAAACCAGATCTCAAGCCAGAGCTTTAAAAATATTCTTTTAATCATGTCTTTAAATTTGACATTGTTAATTCAAAGGTAATAGGTATTTTGTTTCAAGGTCAAAAAAAAATATCTTTGTTTTGTAAAAACATCTCATGGCCAAAATACTAACTGGCATTCAATCAACTGGAACACCTCATCTTGGCAATATACTTGGAGCAATTATTCCTGCAGTAAAAATGGCCAACTCTTCAAACGAAGAGTCTTATCTTTTTATTGCAAATATGCATTCCCTAACTCAAATTAAAGATCAAAATATATTAAAAGAAAATACATTTTTAACTGCAGCAACATGGCTTGCTTTTGATTTAGATTCAAAGAAAAGTTGTTTTTTTAGGCAAAGTGATGTGCCTGAAGTAACAGAATTAGCCTGGTATTTAAGTTGTTTTTTTCCATATCAAAGATTAAGATTAGCACATTCCTTTAAAGATAAATCAGATAACCTGAAAGACGTAAACTCTGGATTATTTACATATCCTATGTTAATGTCTGCAGATATTTTAATGTATGATGCTAATATAGTTCCTGTTGGAAAGGATCAGCTCCAACATCTTGAAATGACTAGAGATGTAGCTTCTAGGTTTAATAATTTAATGGGTGAGACTTTTGTCATTCCTGAAGCTAAGGTTCAAGATGATACAAATTATATTATAGGAACTGATGGAGAGAAGATGAGTAAATCGAAATCTAATATAATTGATATTTTTCTTGATGATAAAAAATTAAGAAAGCAGATAATGAAAATTCAAACTCAAAGTCTTTCAGTTGAAGAGGCTAAGAACCCTGACCAATGTAATGTTTTTAAATTATTTAAAGTAATCGCCTCTGATGATGAAGTAAAAAAGTTGCACTTACGATATACAAAAGGTGGAATTGGATATGGGGAGGCTAAAGAGCTTCTATATCATGAAATTTTAAATCGTTTTTCAATAAATCGCGAAAAGTTTTTTGAACTAACCAATAATAGAGATAGAGTAGAAGAGCTATTATTGGAAGGAGCTATAAAAGCGAGGAAACAGGCTCAAAATGTTCTTAAAAGAGTTCGGTCTCGCGTTGGTTATTAATTGTTTTTTTTTAAATTTACTTAATGACACTTTTCAAAGATATTATTAAGCTACTACACAATAATGATTGTGTAATATTGCCTGGCTTTGGTGCTTTTGTTCTCAAGAGTAAAGCTGCATCAATAAGAGGGAATGAGTTTATACCTCCTGCGAAGTATGTTTCGTTTAACTCAATGCTTAAAGAAAATGATGGCTTATTAGTTAAGTATATAAGTGAAATTAGAAAAATATCATATAAAAAAGCTTTGATCATTTTAGAGGACGAAGTTAATTCGTTAAACAAAAAATTATCAAAAGACTTAATTGTTGAAATCCCATCTCTTGGAATCTTTGAATTAAAAAATGAAAGTACACTATTTTTTAATCCTGACTTATCAGTAAATTATGATAGTTCTAGTTTTGGTCTTAAATCATTTTTAAAAGAACCAATGCTTCAGATTATTAAAAAAGAATCTAGTAAAGAAAGTCCAACTGTCACAAATTATCTACTAAGAAATGCTGCGATTTTTATTTCAGTAATTGGACTTAGTTATTTTGGATATTTTAATTATAGTAATTATATCGATACTGAAAAGCTAAAAAACATTGCAATAGCTCAAGATCAAATACTTCAAAATGTTCAGGCTGCAACTTTTAACTTAGGGGAGCTTCCTGCTATAAATCTTAATGTTACTGCACCTATTTTAGAAGATAATTCAATTTACTTTAGTGTAATTTCAGGGTCTTTTAGATCTAAACTCAATGCCCAGAAACAATTAAACACTTTAATTAGTAAAGGTTATCAGGCGTCATTCACTTCTGTAAATCCAAAAGGTCTTTATAGGGTTGCTTATGCAAGACTTAAATCTCGTAAAGAAGCTGCTTCTTTAATTTTCACTATCAAACAAGACGGGAAAGATGCTTGGTTATTAATAGAAAATTAATTATTATCAAGCCAAATATTTGGATTTTCTGGCTTCATTTCATTGAAAACATTAAACTTTAATACAGTTTTTCCAGATGATTCATTTGTAAACACGACTCCTATTTCATCATTAGCTTGAATTTTATCTCCTTTTTTAACGAAAATTGATGATAAGTTTTGATAGTTAGAAATGTATTTACCATGTCTAATCAATACCCCTGGATTTCCACCAGAAAAACCATATACTGATAAAACTTCTCCATCAAAAACAGAGTAAGCAATTGAATTAGGTGATGTTGCAATGGATATTCCATTACTGTTAATTTTAGTTGTCCTTACGACTGGATGTGGCTGAGTACCAAATCTTCTTATAATAACACCTTCTTTAACTGGCCATGGCAGCCTACCTTTATTTGCCTGAAAATTAGTTGAAATCAACCTACCTTCAGGAGTAAGAGAAAAATTTGTTGAATTATTATTTTTATTTGATTCTGCAATTGCTAATCTAATGAGTTTTTGTATTTCATTGTCAATTAACCTAGTTTGTTTCTCTTTTTTATTAATTTCTAAGGCATAATTTTTTTGATTCTTGATCAAGTTTTTAAATAGATAGTTTTGTTGAATTTTTTCTTTTGTTAAAGACTGCTTTACATTTCTATTTTCTTCAATAATATTCTGTTTCTCTTTTTTTCTAATTTCAAGACTATCGATTGACTGCATTATTTGATTTTGAATTAGCACAATTTTATCCGCTTGCTTTTTTCTATATTTAGAGTATTGTTTAAAATATTGAAATCTTTTAAATGCTTGGTTTATGTTTTCTGAAGCAAACAAAAACATTAATTTCATTTCAGTAGATCTCTTTTTGTAAGAGTTATAAATAATTTTTTCATACTCGCTTTTAAGATTTATTAAATCTGTCTCTAAATCAGTAATTTTTTCAGTTTGATTGTAAATGATATTAGTTAAATTGTTTAATTGAGAATTATTTACATTAATTAATTTATCTCTCACAGAAATCTTAAGCTGAAGATCTTCCAAATCATTTGATAGATTTTTAGATTTTTTTTTGGATTCAGTAATCAAAGAATTGATTTGATTTATTTCCTTTTTTAAAGATATTTTTTGTGCCTCTAAATTTTTTTGTCTTGTCTCATAATTTTGAGCATTCAATGGAATTATTGAAATG
>NTKQ01000012.1 GCA_002457075.1 Cryomorphaceae bacterium MED-G11 | reverse complement strand
GAAAAGGCATAATTTATCTTCAGAAAGAGCTAGACTCAACAATAGTCTCTCTAGATTCTGTAAAAATAAATGGAAATAGTGATTTTAAATTAAGTACTGTAATAGATGAACCTGATATCTATTATCTATATCTGAATAAAGATGATGGGGATTCTTTAAATGATATAATAACTTTTTTTGGAAATAAAGGTGAAATAAATATTAATACTAGGCTTTCTACATTTGATTCTGGTTATGAAATTTCCGGATCAAAGAATAGTGAATTATTGAGAGAATATTTTTCAATTATACGAAAGTATAATCTTCAAAATCTTGATTTATTAGAAATATTCTATAATGCTCAGATTAATAATAATCAAAAAACAATTGACTCTGTAAATGAGAAGCTAGAAAACTTAATAAAGAGAAAATATTTATACAGCTTAAACTTTTCAATTACTAATTCTGCAAATGAGATTTCTCCCTATATAGTAGTCAGTCAGATACCTGACGTGAATATAGACTTACTCAGAAAAGTTTATGATACTTTACCTGAAGATATTAAAGTCTCTAAATATGGCAAAGTTTTAATGGAGCTTACCTTAGACTAACCGCTATACTCAACAAAATTTCTTGGAGTTTCATATAATACTACTTTGAGTTTATATTTTTCCTTAAAATACTTAATTAGTCTATCATAAATTAATATAGCAATATTCTCAGCTGAAGGGTTCAAAGATGAAAATTCCTCTATATCTAAATTTAAATTTTTATGATCTAAATAATCTTCAATTTCAGATTTTATTATCTGGCTTAATTTTCCAATATCGTAAACATAACCAGTCTCAGGATCAACTTCTCCGGTAAGACTTACAATTAATTCATAATTATGTCCATGAAAATTTTTATTGGAACACTTTCCAAAAACTTTATTATTTTTCTCATCAGACCAATCTGGCCTATATAATTTATGGGCAGCATTAAAATGAGCCTTTCTACTTATTGTTAATTTCATTTATTTAAATATTTATAAAAGTAATCAAAAGCTATCTTAAACCATATAGTGTAATTATCACCATTTTTAATTATGTCATCATTAAGAGTCTCCATATCTATCCATTTAAAATCCTCTGCTTCATCAAGATTTAAGATAGGATCTTCGTTATATACACCATAATAAACATGATCAAATTCATTTTCAGTTAGTTCATTGTCAAGTTCTGCTTTATATATAAAGTCGTAAACTTTTCTTAGATCAGTTTTAATACCCATTTCTTCTAGCAACCTTCGATTGGCAGCGTCTTCAGTCTTTTCTCCGTCTCTAGGGTGACTACAACATGTATTAGTCCATAATCCACCGGAATGGTATTTTGAAGTAGCTCTCTTTTGAAGGAGTAACTTATAATTACTATTAAAAATAAATACTGAAAAGGCTCTATGAAGAAGACCTTTTTGATGAGCTTCAAGCTTTGGCATTAAACCAACTTGATTATCATTTTCATCGACAAGAATTACTTTTTCTCTTGACATTGAGTCAAATTAATAATTTAGCTCTTCTTCTTCTTTATTAATCAACAGACTATTATATTCATCCTTTGGTCCAACTATTATATCATCGTAATTTCTCATACCAGTACCAGCTGGAATTTTGTGACCTACAATAACATTTTCTTTAAGACCTTCAAGCATGTCATTTTTTCCATTTACTGCAGCTTCATTTAAAACTTTTGTAGTTTCTTGGAATGATGCTGCTGAAATAAATGATTTGGTTTGAAGAGAAGCTCTAGTAATACCTTGTAATTGAGTTGAAGCAGTTGCAGATTTTGCATCTCTAGCTTCTACCAATTTCTTATCATCTCTTTTAAGAATTGAATTTTCATCTCTTAGGTTCCTAGCTGAAACAAGTTGTCCAACTTTAAGATTCTCACTTTCGCCAGCATCTTCAATAACCTTTTTACCATATAACTTATCATTCTCAGATATAAACTCATCTTTATAAGTTAATTGGTCTTCTAAGAATAATGTATCTCCTGGATCAATTATTTTAACCTTTCTCATCATCTGTCTTACAACTACCTCAAAGTGTTTATCATTAATTTTTACACCCTGAAGTCTGTAGACTTCTTGAACTTCATTTACTAAATACTGTTGAACAGCTGAAGGACCCTTTATATTTAAAATATCATTAGGAGTAATTGAACCATCTGATAAAGGCATACCTGCTTTTATAAAGTCATTTTCTTGAACTAGAATTTGATTTGAAAGCTTAACTAGATACTTTTTAATATCTCCAAACTTTGATTCAACGATTATTTCTCTATTTCCTCTTTTAATTTTACCAAATGATACTACTCCGTCAATTTCTGACACAACAGCAGGATTAGAGGGGTTTCTAGCTTCAAATAGTTCAGTAACACGAGGTAAACCTCCTGTTATATCACCTGACTTAGCAGATTTTCTTGGAATTTTAACTAAAATCTTACCTTTTTCTATTGATTCATCTTCATCTACCATTATGTGTGCACCTACAGGTAAATTATATGATCTAAGGGTAACGCCCTTTTTATCTTGAATTAATAGTGTTGGTATTAGTTTTTTATCTCTAGAATCAGTTATAACTTTTTCTTTAAATCCAGTTTGTTCATCGATTTCAACTTGATAAGTTTTACCAACTTCAATATTTTCATAGACTATTTTTCCTGAAAATTCAGAAACAATTACACCATTAAAGGGATCCCATTGACAAATAATATCTCCCTTAGATAACTTCTGGCCATTTTTGATATTAAGATATGATCCATAAGGAATATTTTTAGTGCTTAAAAGATTTTTAGTTTTAGAATCTAAAATCTTAATCTCTGAGGTACGTGAAATAACAATATTTGAGGATTTACCTTCTGTATCTTTTGTTTTTACAACTTTTAAGTCTTCAATTTCAGCGATACCATCAAATCTACTTATCAAGGAGTTTTCTTCAGAAATATTACCTGCAACTCCCCCAACATGGAATGTTCTAAGAGTTAACTGAGTTCCTGGTTCTCCAATTGATTGAGCAGCTACCACACCTACTGCTTCACCTATCTGAACAGGTTTACCAGTTGCAAGATTTCTACCATAACAGCTCGCACAAATTCCTCTTTTAGTTTCACAAGTTAAAGCAGATCTAACATCAACTGAAGTAATAAGAGAGTTTTCTATTTTCGAAGTAGCATTTTCATCTATTAATTTTCCACCCTCAATAAGAACTTCATTAGTAGACGGATCTATTACATCATTAAGTGCAGTTCTACCTAGGATTCTTTCACCTAGAGTCTCTACAACTTCTTCATTCTTTTTAAGTGCTTTAACTTCAATTCCTCTTAGCGTTCCACAATCAAATTCATTAACTATTACATCTTGAGAAACATCTACAAGTCTTCTAGTTAAATACCCCGCATCGGCTGTTTTTAAAGCAGTATCCGCAAGACCTTTTCTAGCACCGTGAGTAGAAATAAAATATTCTAAAATTGATAAACCTTCTTTAAAGTTAGATAAAATAGGGTTTTCAATAATTTCACCTCCACCTACATTAGACTTTTTAGGTTTAGCCATAAGACCTCTCATTCCAGTTAACTGTCTGATCTGTTCTTTAGAACCTCTAGCACCTGAATCAAGCATCATATAAACAGAATTAAATCCTTGTTGATCCTCACTAATCTGTTTCATTGCAAGTTCAGTTAGAGTGGCATTTGCTGAAGTCCAAACATCAATTACTTGGTTATACCTTTCATTATTTGTAATTAGACCCATATTATAGTTTCCTATAATTCCATCTACCTGATTATTTGCATCGTTAATAAGATGTTGCTTTTGTTCTGGAATAATAATATCACCTAAACTAAAGGATAAACCACCTCTAAAGGCAAAAGAATATCCAAGATCTTTAATTTTATCAAGAAATTCAGCAGTTTCCGGAACACTAGTTACATGAAGTATTTGTCCAATAATTTCTCTTAAGTTCTTCTTTGTAAGAACTTCATTAAAGAAACCTGCCTTTTCTGGAACCACTTCATTGAAGAATATTCTTCCAGGAGTAGTTTCTATTATCTCATATGAATCATCAGATTCAGGTGTTTTAATTCTACATTTAACTATAGAATTTAAATCAACTATTTTCTCATTATAAGCCATATTGACTTCTTCTGGAGAGTAAAAAGTTAATCCTTCACCTTTTAATTTAAGTGAATCGGAAGACTTTCTTGATTTAGTCATATAATATAAGCCTAGAACCATATCTTGAGATGGAACAGTAATAGGTGATCCATTGGCTGGATTAAGAATATTATGTGAACCCAACATTAAAAGTTGAGCCTCAAGAATTGCTTCTGGACCTAAAGGAAGATGGACAGCCATTTGATCACCATCAAAGTCAGCATTAAATGCAGTACAAGTTAATGGATGAAGCTGAATTGCTTTACCTTCTATAAGTTTTGGCTGAAATGCTTGAATACCTAACCTGTGAAGTGTTGGAGCTCTATTTAACATAACAGGGTGTCCTTTTAACACATTCTCTAGTATATCCCAAACAACAGGTTCTCTTCTATCTATAATTTTTTTAGCAGACTTAACCGTTTTAACAATACCTCTTTCAATAAGTTTTCTAATGATAAAAGGTTTATATAATTCTGCAGCCATGTCTTTTGGAAGACCACATTCATATAATTTTAATTCTGGACCAACTACTATAACTGATCTAGCAGAATAATCTACTCTTTTTCCAAGAAGATTCTGTCTAAAACGACCTTGCTTACCTTTAAGAGAGTCTGATAATGATTTTAGTGGTCTGTTAGATTCTGTTTTAACAGCCGAGGATTTTCTTGTATTATCGAATAATGAGTCAACAGATTCTTGAAGCATCCTTTTTTCATTTCTTAAAATAACTTCAGGTGCTTTAATTTCTACTAACCTTTTAAGCCTATTATTTCTTATAATTACCCTTCTATATAAATCATTAAGGTCTGAAGTAGCAAATCTTCCTCCATCTAAGGGTACAAGTGGTCTTAATTCTGGAGGTATAACTGGAATAACCTTAACTACCATCCATTCAGGAAGATTTTCTTTTCTTTCATTTCCATCTTTAAAAGATTCTACAACTTGAAGTCTCTTAAGTGCCTCTGTTTTTCTTTGTTTAGAAGTCTCATTATTTGCTTTATGTCTTAATTCATAAGAAAGCTCCTCAAGATCAATTCTTGAAAGTAGCTCAATCAAACATTCAGCTCCCATCTTAGCAATAAACTTTTTTTCATCAGAGTCATCTAGAAATTGATTATCTGCTGGAAGTGTTTCCATTATTGTAAGGTATTCTTCTTCTGTAAGAAAATCCATTTTATTTACAGGTTCACCTTCAGAATTCTTAGCTTCTCCAGGCTGAATAACAACATATCTTTCATAATATATTATCATATCAAGCTTCTTAGATGGAAGTCCAAGAAGATATCCTATTTTATTAGGCAAAGACTTAAAATACCATATATGTGCAACTGGTACAACTAGGTTAATGTGACCAACTCTATCTCTTCTAACTTTCTTTTCAGTTACCTCAACACCACATCTATCACAAACAATACCCTTATATCTTATTCTCTTATATTTACCACATGCACATTCATAATCTTTTACAGGGCCAAAAATCCTTTCACAAAAGAGTCCATCTCTTTCAGGTTTATGAGTTCTATAATTAATTGTTTCTGGCTTAAGAACCTCTCCTCTTGAGTTACCAAGTATTACTTCAGGAGATGAAAGACCAATTGAAATAGTATTAAATCTCTTTTGCGTTACTAATTCGTTATTTTTTGCCATTTTTTTTAAAATTTATTTTTCTTCTAATCGAATATCTAAACCAAGACCTTTTAATTCATGCATTAATACATTGAATGACTCTGGAAGACCAGCTTCAGGAAGGTTTTCACCTTTAACAATAGACTCATAAGCTTTAGCTCTACCTATTACATCATCAGATTTAATAGTTAGAATTTCTTGAAGTGCACTTGAAGCTCCATATGCTTCTAGAGCCCACACTTCCATTTCTCCAAATCTTTGACCACCAAATTGTGCTTTACCACCAAGTGGTTGTTGAGTAATTAAACTATAAGGTCCAATAGATCTTGAATGCATTTTATCATCAACCATATGACCAAGTTTCAACATGTAGATTACACCAACTGTCGCAGCCTGATCAAATTTTTCACCAGTTCCTCCATCGTAAAGGTAGGTGTGGCCAAATCTTGGAACACCAGCTTCGTCTGTAAGTTTATTAATTTCATCTAATGTAGCTCCATCGAATATTGGAGTAGAAAATTTTCTACCAAGCTGTTGACCAGCCCAGCCTAATACAGTTTCATATATTTGTCCTATATTCATTCTTGAAGGAACACCTAAAGGATTTAAAACAATATCAACTGGAGTTCCATCCTCTAAGAAAGGCATATCTTCTTGTCTTACAATTCTAGCAACAATTCCCTTATTACCATGTCTACCAGCCATTTTATCACCTACCTTAAGCTTTCTCTTTTTTGCAATATATACTTTAGCAAGCTTTTTTATTCCAGGAGGTAGTTCATCACCAACACTAATTGTAAATTTTTCTCTTCTCAAAGAACCTTGAATATCATTTTCATGTATTCTATAGTTATGAAGTAGTGTTGAAACAATTGCATTTAAATCATCAGATGTAGTCCACACTCCCTTTGTAAGGTGAGTGTAATCCTCAACATTTGATAGCATCTTGTTTGAAAACTTTTTTCCTTTAACTAATACTTCATCACCTAAATCATTGAATACTCCTTGACAAGTTTTTCCATTTATTACAGATGCAAGTTTATCAACTAATTTTAACCTGTGATCTTCAAGAATTTTCTCATATTTTGTTTGAAGTAGTTCTAGGTCAACTTTATCTTGAGATCTTCTTCTCTTATCTTTAAGAGATCTAACAAATAATTTCTTATCTATAACAATACCATTAAGAGATGGAGGAGCTTTTAATGAAGCATCTTTAACATCTCCTGCTTTATCACCAAAAATTGCTCTAAGTAATTTCTCTTCTGGTGTAGGATCTGACTCTCCCTTTGGAGTAATTTTTCCAATAAGAATATCCCCTGCAGTAACATCAGCACCAACTCTTATCATACCATTTTCATCTAATTCACTGGTTGCTTCCTCACTTACATTAGGAATATCATCTGTAAGCTCCTCAGTTCCTAGTTTAGTATCCCTTACATCTAGAGAATATTCATCAATGTGAATTGAAGTGAAAATATCTTCTCTCACAACTTTTTCTGAAATTACAATTGCATCCTCAAAGTTATAACCTTTCCAAGGCATAAATGCCACCTTAAGATTTCTTCCAAGTGCTAATTCACCTTTTTGAGTAGCATAACCCTCACATAAAACTTGTCCTTTGGAAACTTGGTCACCTTTGTTAACTATCGGTTTCAAGTTTATACATGATCCCTGATTAGTTTTTTGAAATTTAATAAGATCATAAACCTTAGTATCATCATCAAAGCTTAATAATTTCTCTTCAGCAGACAATTTATACTTAATAATAATTTTATTTGCATCAACATAATCAACTACCCCATCTCTTTCTGCATTAATTAATACTCTAGAGTCAGTAGCAACAGATTTCTCTAAACCAGTTCCAACAATTGGAGATTGAGGCTTTAGAAGAGGAACAGCTTGACGCATCATGTTAGATCCCATTAATGCACGGTTAGCATCATCATGTTCAAGAAATGGAATTAAAGATGCTGAAATTGATGCAATTTGATTAGGAGCTACATCTGTATAGTTTATATTATCCGGAGTAACAACAGGAAAATCTGCTTGATCTCTAGCAATTACCTTATCAGCCTTAATTTTACCAGAACTATCATGATCAATATTAGCCTGCGCAATAAGATTATTTTCTTCTTCCTCAGCGGATAAATAAGTTATATTCTTAAGATCTATCTTACCATTTTTAACTTGCCTGTATGGAGTTTCAATAAATCCAAGATTGTTAACTCTAGCATAGACTGATAGAGAAGAAATAAGTCCAATATTTGGACCTTCAGGAGTTTCAATTGGACAAAGTCTTCCATAATGTGTATAGTGTACATCTCTGACCTCAAATCCAGCTCTTTCTCTTGATAAACCTCCTGGCCCAAGAGCAGATAAACGTCTTTTGTGAGTAATCTCAGCTAAGGGATTTGTCTGGTCCATAAACTGTGAAAGTTGATTTGTACCAAAGAAAGTGTTAATTACAGACGATAAAGTTTTAGCGTTAATCAAGTCAATAGGAGTAAATACTTCATTATCACGAACATTCATTCTCTCTCTTATTGTTCTTGCCATTCTAGCAAGACCGACTCCAAATTGAGATGATAATTGCTCTCCTACAGTTCTTACTCTTCTATTTGATAAATGATCAATATCATCAATTTCTGCTTTTGAATTTATTAACTCAATTAAGTACTTTATTATTGTAGTTATGTCAAGTCTTGTAAGAGTTCTTTCCTCCATGTCAACATCAAGGTTTAACTTCTTATTCATTCTGTATCTACCTACTTCACCAAGATTATATCTTTGATCAGAAAAGAATAATTTATCTATTATACCTCTAGCAGTTTCTTCATCTGGTGGCTCTGCATTTCTTAGTTGCCTGTATATATATTCTACAGCTTCTTTTTCGGTATTTGTCTGGTCTTTTTGAAGTGTATTGTAAATAATTGCATAATCTGAATTTTGAGCATCTTCTTTATGTATCAAAATGGTCTTAACATCAGCATCAAGAATCTGTTCTACATGATCTTTGTCGATGACTGTATCTCTATCGATTATAATTTCATTTCTTTCGATTGAAATTACTTCTCCCGTATCTTCATCAACAAAGTCTTCATGCCATGTTCTTAAAACTCTAGCAGCTAATTTTCTATTAATTGCTTTCTTAAGTCCAGCTTTAGTAACTTTAATTTCTTCAGCTAAATCAAAAATCTCAAGGATTTCCTTATCTCCTGCATATCCAATCGCTCTAAATAAAGTAGTAACAGGTAACTTTTTCTTTCTATCAATATAAGCATACATTACATTATTAATATCAGTAGCAAATTCAATCCATGATCCTTTAAATGGAATCACTCTTGCGGAGTAAAGCTTTGTTCCATTGGCATGAAAAGATTGACCGAAAAATACACCAGGAGATCTGTGAAGTTGAGAAACTACCACTCTCTCAGCACCATTAATAATAAAAGTACCACTTGGAGTCATATAAGGAATAGAACCCAAAAAAACATCTTGAACTATTGTTTCAAAGTCCTCATGTTCAGCATCTGTACAATAAAGTTTTAATCTAGCTTTAAGAGGAACAGAATAACTTAAACCTCTTTGAATACACTCTGTCATTGAGTATCTTGGGGGATCAACGAAATAGTCTAAAAACTCTAATACAAACTGATTTCTAGCATCAGTTATAGGAAAGTTCTCTTTAAAAGTGTTAAATAAACCTTCTTCTACTCTCTCATCAGACTTAGTTTCGAGTTGGAAGAAATCCTGAAATGATTTGATTTGTATATCTAAAAAATCAGTTTCAACATTTACAGATTTAGTACTAGAAAAATTTGTTCTCAATTTGTTATTAGTCATATTTTAGAGTTTTATTCAAACAAGCATAGGCCTTTAGATATGATTCTAAAAGCCTAAAAAATGAAGTTATTTTAATTTACTTAAGTTCAACCTCAGCTCCAGCTTCTTCAAGTGATTTTTTTAGTCCCTCAGCATCGTCTTTTGATACTGCTTCTTTAATTGAACTTGGAGTGTTATCAACTAAATCTTTAGCTTCTTTAAGCCCTAATCCAGTTAACTCCTTGACCAATTTAACTACTGCAAGTTTTGAGCCACCAGCTGCTTTTAAAACAACATCATATTCTGATTTTGCTTCAGCTGCGTCTTCTCCACCAGCACCAGGACCTGCCGATACCGCTACTGCTGCTGCTGCTGCAGGTTCGATACCATATTCATCTTTAAGAATATCAGCAAGTTCGTTAACTTCTTTAACTGTTAAACCAACTAACTGTTCTGCGACTTTTTTTAGATCTGCCATTATTAGAGTTTTTAATTATTAATTATTGTTTCATTTAACTTTTTATTCAGATTCATCTTTAGATTCATCCTCAGAGGTTTGCTCCTCTGCTTTATTAGTTTCTTCAGCCTTAACTTCCTCTGCAGCTGGTTCCTCAGCCTTAACTTCCTCTGCAACTGGCTCTTCAGCCTTAACTTCCTCTGCAGCTGGCTCTTCTGCCTTAACTTCTTCTGCAGGTTTTTCACTTAATGTTTTTACTAGACCAGCTATTTTACCACTACTAGATTTAAGCGCAGAAATAACATTTTTAGCTGGTGACTGAAGAAGAGTAATAATTTCACCAATTACTTCTTCTTTAGATTTTAAGTTGAATAATGCGTCTATATGTTCATCACCAATATATATAGCCTCATCAACAAATGCGCCTTTTAAGATAGGTTTATCTGCATCCTTTCTAAATTTTTTGATAACCTTAGCGGGACTATTACCAATCGTAGATAACATAATAGTAGTATTACCCTTTAATAATTCTTTAAGCTCTCCAAAGTCATTTTCTGATTCACTCATTGCTCTTTCAAGAAATGTATTCTTTACAACTGAAAGTTTAACGTTAGAGTTAAAACATTCTCTTCTAAGTTTACTTGTTTGAACGGCATTAAGACCTGCTATATCGGTCAAGTATATTGACTTATAATCAGCAAGTTGTCCTTTCAACTCTTCTACAGCTATAACTTTTTCTTCTTTATTCATCTTAAAAATTATTCAAATTTTGATTCAATTGCAATACCAGGACTCATGGTACTTGACATTGAAATACTTTTTATATATATTCCTTTAGACCCCGAAGGCTTAAGTTTAACAATAGTCTTGATAAGTTCATTTGCATTATCCATAATCTTGTCCGCAGTAAAAGATACTTTACCAACCGAGGCATGAATGATTCCGGTTTTATCAACTTTAAAGTCAATTTTTCCAGCTTTAATATCAGTAACAGCTTTTGCTATATCCATAGTTACAGTTCCGGTCTTTGGATTAGGCATCAAACCTCTTGGACCTAAAACCTTTCCTAAGGGACCTAATTTTCCCATTACACTTGGCATTGTTACAATAACATCAACATCAACCCATCCTTTTTTAATTTTTTCAATATACTCATCAAGACCAACTAAATCAGCTCCTGCTTTTTTTGCTTCATCTTCTTTGTCAGGAGTAACTAATGCAAGTAATTTTAGTGATTTACCTGTACCATGAGGAAGTGACACTACCCCCCTAACCATTTCATTGGCTTTTTTAGGATCTACACCCAATCTAACAGCTAAATCTACAGAAGAATCAAATTTTGTTGTCGTAATTTCTTTTACAAGAGAAGAAGCCTCTTCTAGAGTATATGACTTGTCTGAGTCTACTTTTTCAATTGAAACTTTTCTATTTTTAGTTAGTTTTGTCATAATTAATTTACTGGTGGAGTTCCCCCATTTACTTTAATACCCATTGATCTTGCAGTACCAGCTACCATTTTCATTGCAGATTCAACAGTGAAAGCATTTAAGTCAACCATTTTATCTTCTGCAATCTTTTTTACCTGATCCCATGAGACAGTAGCGACCTTCTCTCTGTTTGGCTCTCCAGAGCCTTTTTTAACTTTGGTAGCTTCAAGAAGTTGAATAGCTGCTGGTGGAGTTTTAATTATAAAATCAAAGCTTTTATCTTTAAAAACACTAACAACAACTGGCAGAATTTTACCAGGTTTATCTTGACTCCTAGAATTGAACTGCTTACAAAATTCCATAATATTAACACCCGCTGCACCAAGAGCTGGACCTACTGGAGGAGATGGATTAGCTGCACCACCTCTAATTTGTAATTTTAATACTTTATCTACTTCCTTTGCCATAATTATATTTTTTCAACTTGCATGTAACTAAGTTCTAACGGAGTTTTTCTCCCAAAAATTTTAACCATTACATCCAGTTTTCTTTTTTCTTCGTTAACGTTATCAATTGATCCAGTAAATCCATTAAAAGGACCGTCAATAACTTTAACATTTTCACCTATATTAAATGGAATATTAACCTGTTCACCTGATATAGCTAATTCATCAACTTTACCTAACATTCTATTAACTTCTTTCTGTCTTAACGGAATTGGTTCACCACCTTTAGTCTCCCCTAAAAAGCCTAACACATTAGAAACAGATTTAATAACATGTAGAATTTCCCCTGTGATATCAGCCTTCATCATTATGTAACCTGGAAAATATGTTTTTTCCTTAGAAATCTTTTTACCTTTTCTTATCTGAATAACTTTTTCGGTAGGAACTAGCATTTCTTCAATTTGTTTATCAAGAGAAACCCTTGAGACCTCATACATTATGTAATCCTTTATCTTGACTTCTTGACCAGTCACGACTCTAATTACATACCATTTTTTTTCTGCGACTTCCACCATCTATCCTATTAAGTTGAAATAAAATTTAACTACCCTAGAGAGAATTGAATCAGCCCCCCATATAACTAAGGAGAAAATAACTGAGAAAACTATCACCAAAGCAGATAGGTTTAACAATTCTGAACGGGGTGTCCACTTGACGTTATCCCTCAGCTCTGTTACAGATTCCTTAATAAAGTTTATAATCGACATCATATTATTTTGTGCACGGGTTGAGAGACTCGAACTCCCGACACCTGGTTTTGGAGACCAGTGCTCTACCAACTGAGCTAAACCCGTTTATATTTTACACAAAAGGTATCATGCTAAAGCAGGACACCCTTAGAGTTAATTAAACTTTGTTTACTAGTCTAAAAGTTGAGTCACCTGACCTGCACCGACGGTTCTACCACCTTCACGGATTGCAAATCTTAGACCCTCATTTAGAGCAATAGGTGATATTAAATCAACTTCAATAGTTAAATTATCACCCGGCATCACCATCTCTACACCACTTGGAAGCACAATATTACCTGTAACATCTGTAGTTCTAACATAGAACTGAGGGCGATAATTGTTGTGGAATGGAGTATGACGACCACCTTCTTCTTTTTTCAAGATATACACCTCAGCCTTAAACTTAGAATGAGGAGTTACAGAGCCAGGCTTACAAATAACCATACCTCTTGTTATATCAGTTTTTTCAATACCTCTTAAAAGGATACCAGCGTTATCACCAGCTTCACCTTTATCAAGGATTTTTCTGAACATTTCAATACCTGTTATAGTTGATTTAAGCTTTTCAGCTCCCATACCAATAATATCTACTTCATCACCAGAATTTGCAATTCCAGTTTCAATTCTACCAGTTGCAACAGTACCTCTACCAGTAATAGAGAATACATCTTCAATTGGCATTAAAAAGTCTTTATCAACTTCTCTTTTTGGTAGTTCAATATAGCTATCAACACCTTCCATCAACTTCAGTACGCTATCAACCCATTTTTGCTCACCGTTTAGAGCTCCAAGAGCAGATCCAAGAACTACAGGAGTATTGTCACCATCATAGTCATAAAATGAAAGTAAATCTCTAACTTCCATTTCAACTAATTCAAGAAGCTCAGCATCATCAACCATATCTGCTTTGTTTAAAAAAGCAACAATTCTTGGGATACCAACCTGTCTTCCTAATAATATGTGCTCTCTAGTTTGAGGCATAGGACCATCAGTTGCAGCAACAACTAATATAGCACCATCCATCTGAGCAGCACCAGTTACCATGTTTTTTACATAATCAGCGTGACCTGGACAATCTACATGAGCGTAGTGACGGTTTGCTGTTTGATATTCAACATGAGATGTGTTTATAGTAATTCCACGTTCTTTTTCTTCGGGTGCATTATCAATTGAATCAAAACTTCTAGCTTCTGAAAAACCAGCGTCTGATAATACTTTTGTAATTGCAGCAGTAAGAGTTGTTTTTCCGTGGTCAACGTGACCGATAGTACCAATGTTTAGGTGGGGTTTCGATCTATCAAAAGTTTCTTTAGCCATAGCAGTATTTTTTTCTTGTTTTTTTACGAGCTGCAAATTTATAATTTTTTTCTTATAAAATAACTGAATTAATGTTTTTTTTTATCGCTTTGAAAAATTCTTTATTATCTTTAAAAATAAATAGGTAAGATGTTGAAAGTTATAAGTAAAGTTTTTTCGGTGTTTGTTGGTCTAACGGTCATAAATGTTTGGTTGTTTAGGTCGGGTAAAAATACTCCATATAGAGGAGGAAATGCAACAAATCTTTTGGATGAATTTGAGGTTTATGGACTAGAAGATTATTTTTTAATTATTGGTATTGTAAAAGTCTCACTTGCAATAATTCTACTTCTAAGTTTATATTTCAATAAATTAAGATTTTTTGCTTCATCAGGTATTGCTATTATGATGATTGTAGCAATATACATGCACATAAGTGTAGGCGATGATCTTATTAAATCAATGCCTGCTTCAATTTTGCTAGTTAGTTCATTAATTATAGCATATTCCGAAAAGATATCTTCAAAATGATTTCTTAGGTATATTAAGTTATAATATCTTTAAAAAATAAAATCAAATAAAATGGAAATTAAAAGCATTCAAAAATTTAATACTGTTAACTCAATCGCATTATTGACTATGTCACTATGGGGATATATTGACACTAATTCTTTTACTGCACTAATCCCAGCAGTATTTGGGACAATTCTATTTGTTTTAGGTATGATATTAAACAAAGAAAAGCTAGTAAAAATGGCAGCCCATTTAATTGTTCTTTTTACACTTTTGATTTTAGCAGCATTAACTATTCAAGTTTTACCAGGAGCAATTGAAAGAGGAGGGATTGGACTTGCAAGAGTTTTAATTATGATTACTACTTCATCAATCGCAATGATTGTTTTTGTAAAAAGTTTTATTGACAACAGAAAATCTCGTTAATCTTTCAACACAATTTCGTAACTTATAGTTATGAAAAAAGTTGATAAATCATACCTTAAAAAAAAGATTAACAAACTGAACAAAAAAATTCACAGATCTGAATCTCAAAATGAAGCAAACAAGACGTGGTGGAGAAAGCTGAAGATTACTAAACTTAAGGAAAGATTAAATCAAATTGATTCATAATATGAAAAAACTTTTTTTTCTAACATTGATTTTATTGAACTCTTCATGTAATTCAGTAAGATTTTTAAATGATTATTCATCCTTAAATAATCCTGTCTCAAATTATACAACTGATAATGCTAATCTACAAAACTGGCATAATCTTGATCCAGAAACTGATACAATTCCTGGAACTAGTGTAGAAAGAGCCCATAAAGAACTACTTAAAGATTTAGATGGAGATAAAGTAATTGTCGCAATAATAGACACAGGTTTAGACATAGAACACGAAAATCTATATAATAACATATGGATAAATAATAATGAAATTATAAATGGATTAGATGACGATAATAATGGATATGTTGATGATATAAATGGTTGGAATTATCTAGGCTCTTCATACAATGAAACAAGAGAAATGACCAGAATACTTAGAGATAATAAAGTAAATAATAGAAAATATAGTCTCGTAGAAGAGGAAATCAAAAAAGAAATTAAAAAGTCCAATGATCAATTAAACATTTTGAATTATTACATTCAAATTCTTGAAGATTCAAAACAACTTATATCAAGATATCTTGATAATGATAAATATAGTATTGATGATGTTAATAAAATTGAAACTGAAGATGAGAGATTGATACGTGCCAAAAAAATTTACAAAGATTTTGAATCCTATGGATATACAAAAGAATACTTGAATGAAGGTATAGAACAATATAATGATTTTATTAATTTTCATTTTAATGTTGATTTCAATGGAAGAACTTCCAATGATGATATATATGATATTAATGATACTAATTATGGTGACTCAAATATAAATAACATAAAAGATAGCGAATCTCATTCCACCCATGTCTCAGGAATAATTTCTGGAGATAGAAATAATAAAGATGGGAACAAAGGAATAAATAATTTAGCTGAAATTATGGTTTTAAGGGCAATACCAAATGGTGATGAATATGATAAAGATGTAGCTAGAGCAATTAGATATGCTGTTGACAACGGGGCTAGAATTATAAATGGAAGTTTTGGTAAATATTTTTCATCTAATCCGGAATGGGTAATCGATGCTATAAAATATGCTTCAGACAATGATGTTTTAGTTATTGCTGCTGCTGGAAATGAATCTAAGGACTTAGATTCACTATCAAATGATAATTATCCCAGTGATCAATTCTTCAATAAAAATGAGTTTTCAAACACTTTCATTAAAGTCGGTGCATCAAGTATTGATTTAAATGAGAATTTTATAGCATATTTTTCTAACTATGGTAAAGTTAATGTTGATATTTTTGCACCCGGTGTTGACATTTATTCTTCAGTACCTAATAATAAATATAAATTTCAAAGTGGAACTTCAATGGCATCACCAGTAGTATCTGGAATAGCTTCATTAATAATGTCATACTTTCCAAAGTTATCAGCAAAAAAAGTTAAAGAAATTATTTTAGAGTCTGGTGTAGATATAGACTTAAAGATCGGGAATCTTGGGGATAACAAACATTTTAGGGAATATTCAAAGTCAGGAAAATTAGTAAATGCATTCAATGCATTAATATTGGCATCTAAAAGTAAAAGAAAATGATTGCTTTAATTTAAGTTAACTTCTTTATTTGCTAACTGACCACATGCTGCATCAATGTCTTTTCCTCTTGACCTTCTAACAGTTACGGTAATTTTATTTTTTTCTAATAAATCTTTATAAAGATTGATCATACTTTGACTTGCAGATTTAAAATTTTCATCACCAATCGAATTATATTCGATAAGATTGACCTTTGATGGGATATACTTACAATAATTAATCAATGCATTTATATCTTCAACACTATCATTTATACCTTTCCATACGATATATTCAAAAGTTATTCTTCTTTTTGTTTTTGAATACCAATACAATAAAGATTCTTTAATATCCTCTAATGAAAATTTTGTTGAAAATGGCATAATACTGTTCCTAGTCTCTTCTATAGCTGAATGAAGTGAAAGCGCTAGATTAACTTTTAAATTCTCATCAGCAAGTTTTTTTATCATTTTAGGAATTCCTGAAGTTGAAACTACAATTCTTTTCTGGGAAATATTAAGGCCCTTATCTGATGATATTTTTTCAATTGATTCTATCAGGTTGTTATAATTCATTAATGGCTCACCCATACCCATGAAAACAATATTTGACAAAGATCTTTTGAAATATTTCAGACTTTGGTTATTAATAGTTACAACCTGATCATAAATTTCATCAGGGTTAAGATTTCGCATTCTTTTCAATTTTGATGTAGCACAAAATTTACAATCAAGGCTACAACCTACTTGAGACGAAACACATGCTGTAGTTCTATTATCAGTTGGAATCAAGACAGATTCAACTGTGTAGTCATCAAAAAGCTTTACTGCATTTTTAATAGTACCATCTGAGCTTTTTTGAATTTTATCAACTTCTATGTGATTTATTACAAAATTTGAATTCAGCATGAGTCTTAAATCTTTAGATAAATTTGTCATTTCATCAAAAGAATAAGTTGATTTTTTCCAAATCCATTCATAAATCTGTTTACCTCTGTAAGAATCAAATCCCTTTTCTTTAAAGAAATCAATTATTTGATCTTCAGATAAACTTCTTATATCAATTTTCATTTCGAGCATAAATTTAAACTAATTAGTTAGATTTGCTTCTATGAAAAATTCTTATGCTTTAGTTACAGGTGCAACATCAGGAATAGGACTTGAAATTTCAAGAGATCTTGCAAAAAGAGGATATAATTTAATTCTAGTTGCAAGGACTAGTGATAAATTAGATCTTATATCTAAAGAAATGATTGAAAAATTTAATATCGAATGTGATTACTTTCCCTCTGACTTAACTTTGACTCAATCCCCTGATGAGATTTATGAGTTTACAAGTCAAAAAAAATATAAAGTTGATATACTAGTTAACAATGCTGGATATGCACTGCCTAACGCATTTCATGAAAATTCAATGGAAGATGAGGAAAAATGCCTAAGAGTTCTTGGCACATCTGTTATTGCTCTTACAAAAAAATATATTAATGATATGATTTCAAACGGTGGAGGAAAGATAATGATTGTCTCGTCAGTAGCAGCTTTTGCTCCAGCCTCATCTCTTCAATCACTTTATGGTCCAGTAAAAACCTTCATGAATAGATTTAGTGAGTCTTTAAGTTTTTATAACAAATATGGTGTGACCTCAACTGCAGTTTGTCCAGGATATACAGTTACAAACTTTCATACAGCAAGTGGTGTTCAAAAAGAAATGGATAGTGTTCCAAGCTTTTTAAAGAAAAGTGCAAAAAGAATTGCAGAAGAAGGAGTAGATGCAATGTTGAAAGGAAAGAAAGTTTCTGTTCCAACTAAAACTTGGAAAATTATAGTATTCTTATTAAAGATTATACCACAATCTGTTTTTTCATTAATTAGCGGATTATTAGCTCCTGGAAGATATGATGATATTTAATAAGATTTTAAAAGACCTCCATCAATAGGAATTGAAGCTCCATTTATATATGCTGCTTTATCTGAGCTAAGGAAAGAAACTAAATATCCATATTCTTCAGTTTTACCTAACCGGTTAATAGGAACTAAAGATTTCATTTTTTCTAAAACTTCATCCTCAGAAATATTTAAAGATTTTGATTTTTCTTTATTTAAATCTTTTATTCTTTCGGTATCAAAATAACCGGTTAAAATTGAATTAACAGTAACTCCATCTTTACCTACATCAACTGATAAACTTTTAGCCCAAGCTACTACAGCAGATCTTATACTATTTGATAGAACAAGATAGTTTAGTGGTTCTTTTACTGATACTGAGGTAACATTTATTATTCTACCCCATTTATTTTTTAGCATTTTAGGAACTATTAGTGATGTTGTATATACTACACTTTTAAATAATAAGTCAAAAGCTTCTTGATATGATTCAATATCTTTAGACAAGGAGTTTCCTGCAGGTGGTCCTTGAGTATTATTTATTAAAATATCAATTCTGTTATTATCAACATATTCTTCAATAATAATTTTAAATCTATCAAAGCTTGAGAAGTCAACTACTAAATAATCATGATTTTGATTCTCAGAACTTGGAAGCTTAAGTATAAGCTCTTTTAATTTTGTTTCATTCCTTGCCATTAGACAAACACTTGCTCCAGACTCAGCAAGTTGTTTTGCTATTCCAAGACCAATACCTTTACTGCTCCCTCCTATTAGAGCATTTTTACCTGATAAATCTATTTTCATCCTAAATCATCTCTTTTTGGACTAAAGACGTCCATTATTTCACAACTAGTAATCGCTTTTCCTGAATGAGGAATATTTGGTGGAATTTGAAATGTAGAACCCTCTTCACATAAATGTTTTTTTCCATTAATAGTAAATTCAAATTTACCTTTAATTACATGCATTAATTGTTCGTTGACATGATTATGCTCTGGTAAATTAGAACCTTTGTCTATTTCCCAATATACCCATGTAAAATCCGACCCATGTAAAATTCTTCCGTAGAAACCAGGCATGATTTCATTGGATTTCAATTCTTTTATATTCATACTTTTTAATTATTTAACAATTTACAAAGTTTTGCACTACAATATTCCTAGGTAATAGAAAAGTAAAACCACTACAACAATTACAATAAAAAAGCTTATCACAATTCTTTTAGCAATTTTTAATACTATACTATTTTTATTTTTTCTTTTAATACTCTTAATCAATTGGTCTATAATTTTTTAAATTAAACAAAAATTCTAATTTTATAAAATATCAATTTAGAATAAATAGCTTTTTCAATTTTAAAATCAATTAAACATCATGAATGGGACTTTTGAATTTTTAGACTATTTAATTTTTGGACTTTATGCTGTAACTATATTAGCAATAGGACTATGGGTTTCAAGAGATAAAGACGGTAAACAAAAAAATGCAGAAGATTATTTCCTTGCCAGTAAATCACTTCCTTGGTGGGCAGTTGGTACTTCCTTAATTGCCGCTAACATTTCTGCTGAACAATTTATTGGTATGTCAGGATCTGGATTTGCTCTTGGATTAGCCATAGCATCATATGAATGGATGGCAGCCATAACACTATTAGTTGTTGGTAAATATTTTCTTCCAATTTTTATTGAGAAAGGGCTTTATACAATTCCAGAGTTTATTGAAAAAAGATTTAGTACTAATTTAAAAACAATACTTGCTATTTTTTGGATTGCACTTTTTGTATTTGTTAATCTTACAACTGTTTTATTTTTAGGAGGAAAAGCTCTAGATACTATAATTGGTGTTGGTGATGGATCCATTTTATTGAATAGTATAATTGGACTAGGCTTATTTGCTGCTGCATATTCACTTTGGGGCGGTCTTGCTTCTGTAGCGTGGACAGATGTGATACAAGTAGTGATTTTAATATTTGGGGGTTTATTAATGACCTATTTTGCACTTGCTAATGTTACAGATTCTGGGAGCTTTGTAGATGGTATGAAATATGTTTATGAAAAGGCACCTGAAAGATTTTCCATGATTTTATCTAAAGGTGAGATTATAAAACCAAACGGAGGAGATGCATGGTGGGATCTTCCTGGTTTAGCAGTTTTAATTGGTGGTATTTGGGTAGCAAACTTATATTATTGGGGATTTAATCAGTATATAATTCAAAGGACATTAGCAGCAAAAAGTCTTGCTGAAGGACAAAAAGGGATTGTATTTGCTGCCTTTTTAAAATTAATAATTCCTGTTATTGTTGTATTGCCTGGTATTATTGCCTATGTAATGAATCTTGATGATTCAGGGATGCTTACAGCTACTTCTGTAGATCCTGGATTTATTGGGGCTGCTGGAAATATCGCAAATGATAATGCCGCACCATGGTTAATTAAAAACTTTATTCCATCGGGTGTTAAAGGTTTAATACTTGCTGCACTTGCTGCTGCAATTGTATCATCACTTGCTTCTATGTTAAACTCAACATCTACAATTTTTACAATGGATATTTACAGATCTCATTTTAACAAGAATGCTTCAGATGCACAGATGGTTTTTGTTGGAAGAATTACTGCAGTAGTTGCACTAATTATTGCAATTTTAATAGCACCTCAACTTGGAAGCCTTGGTCAAGTATTCATATTTATACAAGAATATACAGGAGTTGTAAGTCCTGGAATCTTAGCAGTATTTTTAATGGGGTTATTCTATAAAAAAGCTACAAATAATGCTGCTATATGGGGAGCAATATTATCAATACCTATAGCTATGTATTTTAAAGTTGCTCCAAAAGGATGGAGTGATGCTTCTGTTTTCGTTGAATTACCATTTATGCACCAAATGGGTTATACATGTATAGCGACTCTTGCTGTTATTGCACTTATAAGTTATCTGGATGGCAATAAAGATGATTCAAAAGGTATAAACCTTACAAAGAAATTATTTGCAACAAACAGCACATTCAATATTGGGGCATTTAGTGTTGTTCTAATTACTGCATTCTTGTATGCTATGTTCTGGTAGAAAAGATTAGAGCCAATACCGAGATTTGAACTCGGGACCTTTTCCTTACCAAGGAAACGCTCTACCCCTGAGCTATATCGGCAGTCTTAAATTAAGGTAATCATTAGTATATAGAGTATACTGCGTTTCTAAAATCATTTTGAATATCCTGACTATATTCTCTTGCTCTAGTCATAAATAAACCAAAAAGATTTTTTTCATTATCAATCCAGAAATGAGTGTTATGGTAACCTGACCAACCATAAATTCCTTTAGATGTGTTTCTTCCGTCTTTCACAGGGTCTTCAAGAACAAATAGAGAAAATGCATTATAAAAACCATCGTCTCCTTCAGAATGTTTCTCTGTCATTAATTCAATACTGTTTTTTGAAATTATTCTTTGACCTTGCAACTCACCACCATTCAATAACATCTTGCAAAATTTTGCATAATCTTCAAGTGTTGATACTAATCCCTCTCCACCAAAATAAGCATGGTTATCTTTTTCATAATGAAGCTCATCATAAGAGTTAGTAAATTCTTTTATTGACATAGAATTTAAATACAACGGTTGAAATTTATTTCTATCTTCTGAAGTTAAATAGAATTTAGTATTCATCATATCTAAAGGGTCAAATATTCTTTGCTTTAAATACTCGTAAAAGCTCTTTTTAGTTACAACCTCTACAATTCTTCCTAAAATAGCCTGATTTATTCCATAAACATATTGGGTGCCAGGCTCATATTCTAATGGTTCTTTAGCGACATCTTCAACAAAATTTTCAAGGTTATCATATTTTTCATGGGAGATATATCTACCCATAGCTTCGCCAGATTGAAGCCTATATATTTTCCAATTATAGTATTTGTAACCTGATCTGTGCGTCATTAAATGAATAATTTTTAAGGAATTCTCACAATCGTAAATCTGGTCAACCTTTCCTTTACATTTTATGTTTTTAAAGCTTGGAATATAATCTGAAACATTATCATTAAAATCTATTAAGCCATCCTCAAAAAGAGTCATCATTGCAACTGTTGTTATGGGTTTTGACATTGACCAAACAGGAAAAATAGTTTCATCATTAATGTTTTTATCTCCTTTCTTTTCAGAATTAACAACTTGTTTATAGATTATTTCATCATCCTTGAATACCATGGCAACATTTGAGCCAGTAGTTTCATCAACAATAAGCTGCTTTTGAAATTTATAAATGGCGTTGTTCTCAATATTATTATCTGACTGGCAAGACACCAATATTGAAATAAATGATAAGTAAAATAATTGAACTTTTGAGAATTTAAAGAATCTTTTCATATTGAAGATTGAATTTATTTGAGCGGGAGACGAGGGTCGAACTCGCGACATTCAGCTTGGAAGGCTGACGCTCTACCAACTGAGCTACTCCCGCATTAATAAGTGGGGAGAGCAGGATTCGAACCTGCGAAGTTAGAAACAGCAGATTTACAGTCTGCCCTCGTTGGCCGCTTGAGTATCTCCCCAAATTCAAAATTTCAAAGAGCCGATGGAGGGACTCGAACCCACGACCTGCTGATTACAAATCAGCTGCTCTAGCCAGCTGAGCTACATCGGCTTATTATAAAAAACTGTTTGCAAAATAAATGCTTTTTTCTCCTCAAACAAAGTAAAAAGAAATAAATTTTTAAATATTATTTAGCTCTTGGATGTGAATTTTTAAACACTTCTTTAATTCTTTCCATGCTAGTATGACTGTAAACTTGAGTGGCTGATAAACTTGAATGACCTAACAATTCTTTTACAGAATTTATATCTGCACCTTCATTAATTAGATGAGTTGCAAAACTATGTCTTAAAACATGAGGAGCCTTTTTAATTTTAGGTGAAACCAATTTAAAATATTCATTAACAGTTCTATAAACAAATTTCTCAGATAACTGTTTTCCATTTTTTGATATAAAAAAATAGTCTGATGAAGTTTGATCATGGAATTTAAATTTGATTTCATTAAAAAATATAATCGCCTTTTTAAGTTTAGGTAAAATTGGGATTATTCTCTCTTTACTTCTCTTACCCATTATTTTAACAGTTGAAGATTCTATATTGACATCTGATTTTTTTAAGGTTATCAATTCTATTCTTCTAACACCTGTAAAATAAAAAAAAGCAATTATTGTTTTTTGTAAAATTCCCCTGTAATCATTAGTAAAAAAATCACTGTCTAAAAGGGAGTTTATCTCATCTTGTGAAAATGGAACTTGAATTTTTTTTGATTGTTTTAATGGAGTATGTGCTTTTAAAGGAGAGGAATTTATAGTTTCTGTTTTAATTAAAAAGTTATAAAATGACTTAAGACTTGAAACTTTTCTGTTTATTGATCTATTTGAAATATTATTATTAACCATTGTAACTATCCATGACCTAATAATCTTATAATTTACTTCCTCAATTTTAAGTTTATCGTTGTATTCAGCAATAAATTTGTTATACTGAATTAAATCTCGCTTGTAAGCATTTAATGTATTTGAGGAATAATTTTTCTCAAATTGTAAGTAGTCTAAAAATTTCTCTATGAGCATTATACATCAAAGTTACGATGTAAAGAAGAAAATGAAGGAATATTAGAGATTTTCTGCGTCTCTAAGCTTTTGTACATATTGAGCCTTTTTGATTTTGGTTCTATGAACAATTGATGGCTTAACAAATTGCTTTCTATCTCTAAGAGATCTCATTACTCCTGTTTTATCAAACTTACGTTTGAATCTTTTAAGAGCTTTATCAATGTTTTCGCCGTCTTTAATTGGTATAATTAACATCTAAAATTTATTTACGAACGCAAATATAAATAATTGTATTTAATATGCTTGTTATTTTTTATTATTAATTGCATCAACATATTTACTAAGTTCTTCTTTCACTTTAGGGAATAAAATAAATAGACCTATCATATTAGGAAATACAAGAGCTAGAATCATTGCATCAGAGAATGCCCATACAGATGACATATCTCCCGCAGCCCCAATAACAATAAATACTAGAAAAAGAAGTTTATATGTTAAATCAGAGACTTTTCCTTTACCAAAAACATACATCCAAGATTGAAGACCATAATATGACCAAGAAATCATTGTTGAAAGAGCAAATAAAACAACCGCAATTGCAAGGAATGGTCCTGAAAAAGATATATACTCAGCAAAAGCAGCAGAAGTTAGTCCTGCTCCTTCAAGTTCTTGACCTCTTACCATTACTGCTGAAGATCCATCTACCAGGTTTCCATATGTAAATAAACTATTATCCCCATTAAAAATAATTATTACAAGAGCAGTCATCGTACATATAACAACAGTATCAATAAATGGCTCTAATAAAGCTACAAGCCCTTCTGATGCAGGGTAACTTGTAATTACTGCAGAGTGGGCTATAGATGCAGAACCTGCTCCAGCCTCATTTGAAAACGCACCTCTTCTAAATCCTTGAACAAGTACACCAATAAAACCACCAACTGCAGCAGTTGGAGCAAATGCACCATTTACAATCATTGCTAATGCATCATCAACAAAAGAAAGGTTCATTAAAATTATATATAGACATGCTAAAACATACATTCCTGCCATAAAAGGAACTATTTTCTCAGTAACTGATGCTATTCTTTTTATACCACCAATGATAATTATACCAACTACAACCATCATTACTATCCCAACAATAGTTCTTGCAGAACCTCCAGTTAATCCAAACAAGCTTACCATTTGAAGAGCTGCTTGATTTGACTGAGCTGCATTTCCTCCTCCAAAAGAGGCTCCAATACAAAGAATCGCAAAAATGACTGCAAGCACTTTACCTAGTTTTTCAAAGCCTCTTTCCTTTAACCCTTTAGAAAGGTAATACATAGGACCTCCATAAACAGTTCCATCAGGTCCAACATCTCTATACTTAACACCTAAAGTACATTCTACAAATTTTGATGACATTCCAAGCAGTCCACACAAAATCATCCAAAAAGTTGCGCCTGGCCCTCCAATTGCAATTGCCATTGCAACACCTGCAATATTACCGTTTCCAACAGTCCCAGAGACTGCAGTTGCAAGAGCTTGGAAATGACTAACCTCTCCACTTCCTTTTCTTTTTTCATCCAATCCGTCATATCTTCCCATTACAGTTCTAATTGACAAACCAAAACCACGGATATTTATAAATCCAAAATATAAAGTAAAGAAAGCTGCACCTCCAACTAGTAAAAATATAATTGTTGGAATACCTGTTCCAAAAAATTCATGAAGAATTAAGCCTTCCCAAAAATTAGATATTGGTTGAAAAGCTTCATTAATTCTTTCATCTATTCCTAAATTGTCTTGTAAAGTCATAATCTATAAGTCAAATGCTGTTTTTTTTCTGTGGATAATTAAATCTTTTACCTTAAAAATTAAGGCGATTATCAAATATAAAATAAATCCAAGGAGAAGTGTTATAATTGATAAATAAAAAAATAAAAACCTAAGAGTTCTAGTCGTTATTCCTAGTTTTTTGCTAATTCTCTCACAAACTCCAAGACCATATTTTTCTAAATATTTAATCAATTATTTGTTTTTTTTCCTGTCCATTCTGAAATTCCTCCTAATAAATTATATAAATTATTAAAGCCAAATGTCTTCATAATCTGACACGCTTGAACACTTCTAACTCCAGAATGACAATAAACATAATAATTTTTAGATCTATCTAAGTCTTGAAGACCATCCATAAATGATTGTGGATCCCTAATATTCAGAAGTTTAGAATTAGGAATATTAGATTCTTCATATTCTTCCTCAGATCTAACATCTAGCAGAAATCCATTTTGATCATTATCCAGTTTTTCAATAAGTTCTTTTGAAGTTAAGTTTTTCATTTTATTTTTTTGTAAAATAAGTAAATCAAATAGTATTTTAAAAAAAACTTAAGAATTACTTTCTTTTATTCAAATCTAATTATGTAATTTGGTCACTAAATACAATTAAATATGAAATATTTTCAAAAATCTGACCTTTTTTTAATCGGTGCTGCATTTGTATCCTTCGTTCTATCTGTTTCACTTTGGTTTTATGGATATAAAGATGAAGGTTTATTTGTTGGGCTATGGGTCCCTTCAATTCTTTCTTTTGGATGTTATTTTAAAATGATGCTAAAAAGATAAAATGGGTGATACTTTTATATTTATTATGGGATTAATTTGTACTGGTACAGTTGTAGCAGCTACTTTTCTATCAATAAATGAACTCAAAGATGTTAACGAACCGCAACTTGAAACCATGAACATGGAGGAGGGCACAAAGAAACATCTTAAGCTTATATCAACTGCTATTTTTATTATTGTAGGTTTTGTTTCAATAGGTTTATTTTGTATTTATTTTATATTTGCATAATGAAAATAAACAAAACTAACTGGTGGTGGAATTTCGAAAAATAATTTTTCGTGATTAAACTATTTTATAATAGCTTGTCTCACGACAGGCTTTTTTTTTGCTATGAAAAAAATTAAATTAAATAATTATCATAAGAAAATCTTTGCAGACACTATAACGCCTGTAGAAGTTTATTTAAAAATAAGGGATATCTATCCAAATAGCTTACTATTGGAAAATAGTGATTATATGTTGGCAAATAATAATTACTCCTTTATTTGTTTCAATCAAATTGGATATATAAAAATTAAAGATAATGAAGTTACAAGCTTATGTCCTGGAGAAGAAATAAGTTCCAAAATGTTATCAGAAAATGAAAA
>NTKQ01000011.1 GCA_002457075.1 Cryomorphaceae bacterium MED-G11 | reverse complement strand
TAGGAGCATCAATACCATGTAAAAAAGGAAAATGAGTAAAGACTTCATCTGCTATTGGCCAGGTATCAATATTTTTAAATCTAGAAAAACCATAGGATACTAAGAAACCAGAAAATGTAAGAGCATCAGAAACTATGAAAAACCACATCATTAGCTTACCATAGCCAGCGTCAAGAGGTTTAACTCCACCTCCCCCCCAAGAATTTTGTTTTGTTTTTGTTAATGTAGATGCTTGCATCTAGGGCAATTTTGATTACAAATTTATTAATTTTTAACCGAAGTATTTAATAAAAAAGAATAAATATATCCATAATGCTCCAAGAAAATGCCAGAATATTAATGCCATCTCAAAACCTAATTTATTCTTCTCATATTTTTGTCTATTGAACTTAGCAGTCACAACAGTTAAAACGATTATTCCAGCAAATAAATGAGCTAGATGAAGGAATACAAGAACATATATGTATGATGTTGTAACAGAGCTTTCTGGACCAGTAAAATAATAACCTTGAGAAATAATATCTTCGAAGCCTAAAAACTGAGCGATAATAAAAATAATCGCCATTAGAATCGTTAGACCAAGAAAAATATTAACATTATTTCTGTGCAGGTATATATTAATATTCTCTGGAAGAGAGACTCTGACATACTGATCTAGTCTATATTTTGCAAGTTGAAAGAATACACTACTTAGTAAAATTGAAACAGTACTAATAGAAAACCAAACAGGAAGAACAAAAGATTCTAACCAATCAGGTCTTGAACTACTTACTATAAATGCACTTGTTAAACCAGCAAAAGTCATGGTAATACTTATTAATCCAAACCACAACATCATCTTCTTTGCTTTACTAGTCTTTAGCTCAATTGAATCGGAAATACTCATTATGTTAGAAATTTATCGAGAACAAATATAATTTGAATAAAACTTAAATAAAAAATACTTGTATACATTAGTCTTATGGCATTTTGTTTATCCTTATACTTCATTAATCTTATGGCCTGAAATAACATAAAACAACCAGAAGCTAAAATTAAAAGAAGAGAGTATAAACCAATTGTGAAGTCTCCTGTAAAGCTAAAATAAGGAAGAGTTGAAACTAAAATCATCCAAATGGTATAAAAGACTATTTGAAAAGCAGTTGAATTATCTCTCTTACCCGATGGTAACATTTTAAATCCGGCCTTTATATAATCATCATGTGAAACCCATCCAATAGACCAAAAATGGGGGAACTGCCAGAAAAATTGAATCATAAACAAGATACCTGTCTCTATAGAAAATTTATTTGTAACTGCAACCCAACCTAACATAAAAGGAATTGCTCCAGGAATTGCTCCAAAGAATACAGATAATGGAGTAACAGGCTTCAAAGGTGTGTATATGGCCAGGTATATAATCATGGATACAAAGCCAAAAAAAGCAGTTCTAAAGTTTATAGTATACAACATAAATAAACCTAAAAAACTTAGAATTAGACAAACCAAAATTGCCTGATTAACATTAAGGGCTCCTGTAGGAAGGGGACGATTTAATGTTCTGGTCATTAAAGCATCTCTATTTCTTTCAATAATTTGGTTGAATCCATTAGATGCTCCAACTACAAAAAAACCTCCTAAAATTAATAGAGTAAATGTAAGTAATGAAAATACTTCAAAAGCAATCAAATATGAAGCAACAGAAGAGAAAACTACACTTAAGGATAATCTATACTTTATTAGAGTTAGAATTTCAATAAATAAAGACCTTTGCTTTATATTTAAAGTTTCAGACATTAATATTTTTAGTTAGGAAATACCTTTATTGAAGTCTGAATGTGATTGGAATACTAAATGGAACCCTTACAGCTCTACCTCTTTGTTTTCCGGGAGTCATTTTAGGAAGTCTTCCTATTATTCTAGCTGCTTCGTTTTCAAGATTTTTATCTGGACCTCTCATTCTAATATTGGTGATAGACCCATCTTTTGAGATTATAAAATTAACATATACTCTTCCCTGAATACCCATCTCTTGAGCTATATCAGGATATCTAAAGTTTTTTCTAATATGCTTGTTCATTTGATCTTGAAAACAAGTTCTTCTTTCAGATTTAGCAACACGTTCACAACCCGGAAAAATTGGTACATCCTCGATCACAGCAAAAGGAACATCTATATCTTCAAAGTCATCCTCTACAACAATGTCTTCAATTATCATTTCTTCATCTGATTCAGTTGATTCAATTACAGTTTCCTCAACTTCCTCTTCATCCTCAACTATCTCAATTACTTCAGGAGCTGGAGGTGGAGGTGGAGGTGGAGGTGGAGGTGTTTTTAACTGCTCTGTGATAGGAATATCTTCTTCGTCATCCTCAAGCATACTAACACCGTCAAAATTTAATTGCCTATCGTATGATTTATACTCGACAGCACCCCAAGTAACAGCTAACACAGAAGACAAACCAATAACAAAATATAGGTTCCTATTTTTATTTAAGTCAGCTTTTGGATTTTTCTTTGGTTGCATGAATCAAGATTTAATATGCTAATCTATAAAAAATTATAATTATTTCATATAGTTAACCTATTCTTTATGTTTTTTTAACTATCGACTAGATTTTTATAGTCTTCATAGCTGAGAAGACTACTTGACTCTGAAATATCTAAAATATCAATTTTGATAATCCAACCTTCTCCATAAGGATCTTCATTTACTAATTCTGGTCTATCTTCTAATTCAGAATTTGTTTCAATTACTTTTCCACTTAAAGGCATAAATAAGTCTGAAACTGTTTTAACTGCCTCTACTGTTCCAAATACTTCATTTGTAGCAATTTCGCTGTCTAATGTATCTATTTCAAGGTATACAATATCTCCAAGCTCCCCTTGAGCAAAGTCAGTTATACCCACAGTAGCAATGTTTTCCTCAATTTTTACCCATTCATGTTCCTCTGTATACTTTAATTCTTTTGGAATATTCATGATTATAATTTATTTAATGATTTTTTAATTAATTCTTGTAGCTCAATATCTTTATTCTCAAAATACACTTTACTTACAATTTTCTCAGATTTAGACTTATTAAAACCTAAAACCGAAAGAGCAAGCAAAGCTTCTTTTTTTACATCTAGATTTTCACCGGATAAATCTATATCTTTTTTGTCAAATAATTCTACTTTATCTTTCAATTCTATTATTAACCTTTGTGCCGTCTTTAAGCCAATTCCTTTGATAGATTTTATTCTATCAACATCTTCTGCCCATACAGCTTCTTGCATTTCTGAGGGTGATATAGAGGATAAAATTGTTCTTGCTGTACTAGGTCCAATTCCTGAGATTGAAATAAGTTGCTGAAAAATTGATCTTTCGCTTTGAGAGCTAAATCCAAATAAAATATCTGAATCTTCTTTTCTTTGTAAATAGGTGAAAATTTTAATATTCTCATCATCAGGAATTTTTTCAAAAGTATTTAGTGATATATTAATCTCATAACCAATTCCATTAGATTCAACGATAATTTTTGTTGGTGTTTTTTCTATTAATCTTCCTTTTATATAGGTTATCATTTTTTCTTAATTTTTCTTTGATTCGCATCTATTACAGATATTGCAGACATATTAACTATTTCATCAACTGACGCACCAAGTTGAAGTATATGAATGGGTTTATTCAAACCTATAAGAATAGGACCAACAGAAACTGCACGATCTAATTCTTTAATAGTTTTATATGTAATATTCGCAGAATCTAAGTTTGGAAATATTAAAGTATTAACTTTTCTTCCGTTTAAAATTGAAAATGGAAATCTGTTTTTCAACATTTCTTTATTTAATGCAAAATCAGATTGAATTGGACCATCAACTATTAGCTCAGGGTTTTTAGCGTGAAGAACTTCGACTGCTTTAGTTATCTTTTTTGCTTCATCAAAATCAGAAGAACCAAAATTTGAATAAGAGAGTATTGCTATTACTGGTTCAATTCCAAACATATTTACAATCTTAGCAGTGTTAACTGCAATTTTTGCAATTTCTTTATAAGAAGGGTTAATATTTAGAGAAGTGTCAGAACAAAATAATGGGCCTTGTTTAGTAATCATTAAATTTGTTGCAGCAACTTTCTCCACACCTGGTGCCTTTCCAATTGAATTTATTAAAGGAATAAAAACTGAAGGATAACTCTTAGAATAACCTGACAACATACAATCAGCATCTCCATTTTCGACCATCATAGATCCAAAATAATCTCTCCCTCTTAGAAGCCTTTTAACATCATCGAGTGTTTTACCCTTTCTCTTGAGTTTCTTAAATAGAATTTTAGAATATTCTTCTATTAATTCTTTATTTACTTTATCAGTTGGATCAATAATTTGAAGATTTTCGTTAAAATCAAGAGACTCCATTAATTCTTCAATTATTTTTTTTCGTCCTAATAAAATAGGCTCTGCTATTTTCTCTTCAAAGCAAATTTGAGCTGCTTTTAAAACATCTAAATGATCCGCTTCAGTGAATACAAGTTTTTTTTCTTTTGCCTTTCTAGCTCTTCTATGAATAATCCTTATTAATTTTTGATTATTACCCAATCTTTCATCAAGAATTTGAGTGTATTTATCCCAATCTGTAATTGGTTCTTGGGCAACACCTGAATCTATAGCTGCTTTAGCAACAGCTGGTGGTATTTCAGAAATTAATCTAGGGTCAAAGGGTTTAGGAATGATGTAATCTTTTCCAAAATTTAGCTTTGTTTCATCATAAGCAATGTTGACCTGTTCAGGAACAGGTTTTTTAGCAAGTTCCGCTAGGGCTACCACAGCAGCCTTTTTCATTTCCTCATTAATTTTTGTTGCTCTTACATCTAAAGCTCCTCTAAAAATAAAGGGAAATCCTAATACATTGTTTACTTGATTAGGTAAGTCTGATCTACCTGTAGCAAATATTATATCATCTCTTACAGACATTGCTTTATCATAACTAATCTCAGGATCAGGGTTAGCCATTGCAAAAACTATTGGATCTCTGGACATTGTCTTAAGCATTTTTTCCGATACTATATTAGCCATTGAAAGTCCAATAAAAACATCAGAGTCAATCATTGCTTGTTCAAGAGTATCAATTTGTTTGCTTGTAGCAAAATACTTTTTCTCTTTACTTAATCCCTCTCTAGATTTATTTATAACACCTTTACTATCAGTCATGAAAATATTTTTAAGTTGAGCCCCAAATGATATATATAACTTTGTACAGGCAATTGCTGCAGCTCCAGCACCGGAAACAACAATCTTTACATCTTTAATATTTTTATTTACAAGTTCAAGAGCATTTAAAAGAGCTGCAGCAGAAATAATTGCAGTTCCATGTTGGTCATCATGCATAACAGGAATGTCAAGTTGATCTACTAGTTCTCTTTCAATTTTAAAGGCTTCTGGTGCTTTAATATCTTCAAGATTTATTCCACCAAAAGTTGTTGAGATTGATTTAACTACATCTATAAATTTATCAGGATCTTTTTCATTTATTTCAATGTCAAAGACATCAATATCAGCAAAAATTTTAAACAAAAGAGCCTTTCCCTCCATAACTGGTTTTGAAGCTGCAGGTCCAATATCTCCAAGACCTAATACTGCCGTTCCATTTGAGATAACAGCAACTAAATTTGATTTGTTTGTATACTTATATACAGTGGAAGGATCTTTTTCAATCTCTTGACAGGGAATTGCAACACCTGGTGAATAAGCAATAGCTAGATCTCTTTGAGAATTATATTTTTTTGTGGGTACTACTTCAATTTTTCCAGGCCTAGGTTTCGCATGATAAACCAATGACTCTCTTCTTTCTCTATTCTTTCCCATAAAGTTAGATTATCATCAAATATAAATTATTAATTAAATAAATTATTCTGATTATTTTTATTTCTTCCTAGGTGATTATATCCTTTATCTGTAACCTGCCTTCCTCGTGGAGTTCTCATAATGAAACCTTGTTGAATGAGAAATGGTTCATAAACCTCCTCTATAGTTTCTGGATTTTCAGACAATGATGTAGCTAGTGTTGATATACCTACCGGACCTCCATTATAATTATCAACTATTGTCTCTAATATTTTATTATCCATTTCATCTAATCCATTCTTATCAACATTAAGAGCACTTAATGCAAATTTTGTAATCTCTAAATCAATTTTACCATCACCTTTTATTTGAGCAAAATCTCGAACTCTTCTTAACAAGGAGTTAGAAATTCTTGGAGTCCCACGACTTCTTCTAGCTATTTCAAAACAAGATTTCTTATCAATTTCTAGTTTTAAAATATCAGAACTTCTTTCAACTATTTTAGATAATAAGTTATCATCATAGTGATCTAGTCTATTAGATATTGCAAACCTCTCTCTCATGGGATTTGTCAAGAAACCTGATCTAGTTGTTGCACCTACAAGAGTAAATGGATTTAAATTTAACTGAACTGTTCTTGCATTTGGTCCAGATTCAATCATGATATCAATTTTATAATCTTCCATAGCTGAGTAAAGATATTCTTCAATAATTGGACTTAATCTATGAATCTCATCTATAAAAAGTATATCTCTTTCCTCAAGGTTTGTAAGAAGACCTGCAAGGTCTCCAGGTTTATCGATTACAGGCCCAGAAGTTACCTTTAAACCCACCTTTAATTCATTAGCTAAAATATGAGCCAAAGTAGTCTTACCCAATCCAGGTGGTCCATGAAATAAAGTATGGTCCAAAGCATCTTCTCTTTGGTTAGAAGCTTCAACAAATATTTTTAAATTACTGATTATTGAGTGTTGACCAATAAAATCATCAAAGCTAAGTGGCCTTAGCGCTTTATCAAAATCATTGTCTCTTTCTTGATTAACATCCATTAGTTCAAATATACACTAATTGTGAAATTTGAGGTATAGATACAAGTTAATGTTGAAGCTCTTTTTCTCCCTTTTTAAGTGGGATATTTTGAGGTACAAAATCATCCTTTGCACCTGGCTTTGAATAGTCATAAGGCCATCTAAAAACATGCGGAATTTTTCCAGGCCAATTTCCATGCATATGCTTAATTGGGGCTGTCCATTCAAGAGTGTTTGACTTCCATGGATTCATTACTGCTTTCTTACCGTAGAACATACTACTAATAAAGTTATATAAGAAGACTAGTTGAGCTGCTCCTGCTAATAGAGCAAATAAAGTAATAACTACATTTATGTTAGCTACATCATCAAAATAAGGGAAATTAGTATTTGTATAGTATCTTCTTGGTAAACCAGCCATTCCTACAAAGTGCATTGGGAAAAAGACCCCATAAGCACTAATTGCTGTTATCCAAAAGTGTATATAACCTAAGTTTTTATTCATCATTCTACCAAACATTCTAGGATACCAATGATATACTCCAGCAAACAATCCATATAGTGCAGATATACCCATTACTAAATGAAAGTGAGCAACTACAAAATATGTATCATGCAAGTTAATATCTAATGCACTATCTCCTAAAATTATTCCAGTAAGTCCTCCAGTTATAAAAGTAGATACAAGACCAATAGCAAATAACATTCCAGGGTTAAATTGAATATTACCTTTCCAAATTGTCGTTATATAATTAAAAGCTTTTACAGCAGAAGGTATAGCTATTAATAGTGTTGTAAATGTAAAAACTGATCCCAGAAAAGGATTCATGCCTGTTATAAACATGTGGTGTCCCCAAACAATTGTTGATAAAAATGCAATAGCTAGAATAGATCCAACCATAGCTCTATATCCAAAGATTGGTTTACGGGCATTGGTAGATATTACCTCTGATGCTATTCCAAGAGCTGGTAGAAGAACAATGTATACCTCAGGATGTCCTAAAAACCAAAATAGATGTTCAAATAAAACAGGTGACCCACCCTGATAATGTAGTACCTCACCTTGGATAAATATATCTGATAAGAAAAATGATGTTCCAAAACTTCTATCCATGATTAACAATAGTGCAGCAGATAAAAGAACTGGAAACGATACAACACCAATTATTGCAGTAACTAAAAATGCCCAAACTGTTAATGGAAGTCTAGTCATCGTCATACCTTCTGTTCTAAGGTTAAGAACTGTAACTATATAATTTAGTGCAGCTAGAAGAGATGAAGCGATAAAGAAAGCCATGGATACTAGCCATAATGTCATTCCAGCAGCAGATCCAGGTTGAGCTTGAGGAAGTGCACTAAGAGGTGGATAAATAGTCCACCCAGCAGCGGCTGGTCCTGCTTCAACAAAAAGTGAAGCAATCATAATAGCAGATGAAATAAAGAATAACCAATATGAAATCATATTTAAAAACCCTGACGCCATATCTCTTGCTCCAATCTGCAGAGGTATAAGTAGATTACTAAAAGTTCCACTAAGTCCTGCCGTTAAAACAAAAAATACCATTATAGTACCATGGATGGTAACTAAGGCTAAATATACATTTGGATCCATAACACCGTCCGTAGCCCATTTTCCTAAAAGCACATCAAATATACCAAATGATTCCTCTGGCCATGCTAGCTGAAGCCTGAATAGCAGAGACATTGCAATACCAACTATACCCATAATCAGCCCAGTTATTAGATATTGTTTTGAGATCATCTTATGATCAATACTAAAGATATATTTAGTAATAAAGGTTTCTTTATGATGATGATGGTCGTCATGATCTTCATCATGAGATTCAATTAAAACATCTTGTTTCTCAGTAACATCTAACTCGATATCAGTTCCAACTATTTTTGCTCTTCTGTTATTTTTTTTTGCCATAGTCTAATCTTTATCTATTGAACAAATTCTTTAAATGTAAGTTGTTCACCAATCCATTTATTAAAATCTTCTTCTGTATCCACAATAATTTTCATTTGCATATTGTAGTGTGACGCACCACAAATTTTATTACATAAAAGTAAAAAATCAAATTGATAAGGATCAAGAGGAAAATCACCATTAGCAGTTAACTCTTTACTTTTATCAAATCTAATCTTATTTATTTTTCTGACCTTTTCAGCAATTTCAGGTCTTAATCTCATTTCCTCAGTAGTTGTATTGGGAATAAAAGCAAATTGATTAATCATTCCTGGGACTGCATTCATTTGAGCTCTAAAGTGAGGCATAAATGCAGAATGAAGAACATCTTGAGATCTTATCCTAAAAACAACTTCACGACCTACTGGCAGATGCAGCTCTTGCACTACAATGTCATCATCACCATTTCTATCAGTTGGATCTATTCCAACTAAATTTTTTCCATCAAAATCCTGGAGAAATCTAACATTTGCATCCCCTAAAACACCATCCTCTCCTGCATATCTTGCTTTCCAGTTGAATTGTTGAGCATATAACTCAACAACTAAAGCTTCGTCATTTTCTTCAATAGTCATAATATCAACCCAAGTAAATAACCCATAAAGAATTAGTCCCGCTAAAGCAATAGTAGGAATAATGGTCCAAACACCTTCTAAGAAATTACTATCAGCAAAAAATAATGCTTTTCTCTTCTTATTTCCTCTATACTTAAATGCAAAATAGTGAAGTAATGCTTGAGTAATTGTCTGAACAACAAATATTATAGAGAAGGAAAACCAAAGTAACCTATCATAATTTTCTCCATGAACAGATGCAGATTCTGGAAGAATTACATCTCCATATTGAAAAAAAGAAAAAATAGTTAGAGCATAAATAAATATTAAGAAAAGAAACATAAACTTTCCTTGCATATCATTATCATTGTCAGTAGCTATTTCATTATTTTCAAAGTCTACTGGTTTAGAAAGCTCAAGAATTTTAGTTAATTGCCAAACTGCAATAGAAATTAAAATTAAGGATGTTAGTACAAGTAATATTGTCATTTTAGTCTAAGTTATAATATTGATATGTTTTACTTTCATCGATATACGGGTCACCTTTTGCAAGAATTGGTGCTTTAGAAATTTCTTTGAAAACTACATAGATAAATATTCCTAAAAAGAATAAGAATCCACCAATTTCTCCAGGTCCAAATGACCACATATCTCCTACAGCAGACGGCATGATCATATTATAAACATCAATATAATGACCTATTATAATTACAATTCCAGTTAAAATTACAATAAAGTTAGTTTTCTTAAAATCACTATTCATAAGAACAATTAATGGGAATATAAGATTTAACACTACCATACCAAAAAATAAGAAATTATAATCTTCAATTCTAGTAATGAAATAAGTTACCTCTTCTGGAATATTAGAATACCAGATTAGCATAAATTGAGAAAACCATAAATATGCCCAAAAAACACTAACACCAAACATAAACTTTCCTAAGTCATGAATATGGCTATGGTTGACAAAACTCAAATAGTTTTGAGATTTAAGGTATATAGTTATTAGGGCTATGGTTGTTATTCCCGAGACAAACATTCCAGCGAACACATACCAGCCAAATAAAGTACTAAACCAATGTGGATCAATTGACATAATCCAGTCCCATGACATCATTGATTCAGATATTAAGAAGAACACTAAAAACCCAGCAGAGAATCTAAATAATTTCTTATGAATACTTATGTCATTATTATTGTCTTGTTCTAAAGAAAGTCTTCTTGTTATATTTCTATATAAAACCCAACCTGTTATGTATACTATTGCTCTTGCAAAGAAAAAGGGTGTATTTAAATATCCCACTTTATTTCTTATAATTTCATCATGTGCAACAACTTCTGGATCCATCCAAATAAAAAGGTGGTTAAACTTAAGAGCAGAAAACACAAGAATTATAATAACAAAAATACAGCCAGGAAGTAAATAACTAGTTATGCCTTCCATAATTCTATATAAAACAATTGACCACCCTGCTTGTGCAGCTCTCTGTATAGCATAAAATGCAAGAACCCCAAGTGAAATCATCATAAAGAATAGTGCTGGAACATATATAGCTGCCCATGGCTTATTATGAAGTTGATTAAAAACATGCTTATCGTGATCATATTCATGACCAGCTCCATGATCTCCTTCATGACTGTCCCCATAATCTTCTCCATGACCAGCTCCATGATCTCCTTCATGACTGTCCCCATAATCTTCTCCATGACCATCTCCATGACCAGCTCCATGATCTCCTCCATGACTGTCCCCATGACCGTCTCCATGACTCATACTAGCAACAATTTCCTTAGCTTCTTCTACATTACTTGGCGCAGAATAAAAACCAAAAGCAATTCCAACAGCACCAATAATAATTAAAGCTATTGAGAGTCTTTTAATCTGTGTAGAAAATTTATAATCTGTCATTTATTACTTTTTAGATTCTTCTCTTAATTTCATAACATATTGGGCAATTTGCCATCTTTCCTCTTCATTAACTTGACCTGCATGAGACCCCATTGCATTTATTCCATACATCAAAATATGATAAATACTCCCAGGAGTAATCTCCCTATCTATATATGCTGGGATACCTAAGAACTTTTCTCTCTGAGCAAGAATACCCATTCCATCACCTTTATCTCCATGACAAACAGAACAATATATTTCATACAATTCCTTACCCTGACTTAAGTTATAATCATTATTTTCTAATGGAGAAAGGAGGTCTGACTTAGCCATCTCATATCCATCATTTGAATCAGGATAATCATAAGGATCCCAACCTCTTGCAATAGTTCCTTCTGGGGGAACTTGAGCTACAATACCATTTGAAAATCCATCAGACTCTGCATAGGTCTCATAAGCTAATGACTCGTACATATCAGGGAAAAACTGAAAGTTAGGTCTTGAAGGATCAGAACAGGATGCTATCAAAAGACTAATGGATAATATTATAAATAGATTATTTCTCACTTTATTCTTTTACTTCTTTAATTGATATTGCACCCATTTTTTTTAGCATAGATTTTGTTTTTGACAGATTTGAACCAGAGTCCATATCTATTAAAAATTTATCATCTGTAGTTGAAGGATCAGGATTTTCAGCTTCCTTAAAAGGCCATAATTTACTTCTCAAGTAAAAAGTAATTACCATTAAATGAGCTGCAAAAAATACTGTCAATTCAAACATAATTGGAACGAATGATGGCATGTTTTCTATATAAGAGAAACTAGGTTTTCCTCCTATATCCTGGGGCCAGTCAACAATCATTATATAATTTATCATTAAAATAGAGACAGTAAACCCAATACACCCATATATAAATGTTGCAATAGATATATTAGTTGGCTTAAGCTTCATTGCTTTATCTAATCCATGAACAGGAAATGGAGTATATACTTCATGAATATATATTTTACTCTTCACGATTTCCTTGACAGCATCTAATAAGATGTCATCATCATCAAACAAAACATGTAGTCTTTTTAAACTCATTATTTATCTCTTAATTTTTTATAATTTTCACCTGAAGATTTTAAAATAGTTTTAATCTCTGCTTGAGCTACAACAGGAAAACTTCTTGCGTATAATAAAAACAATACAAAGAAGAATCCAATAGTTCCTATAAATATTCCTATATCTATAAAGGTTGGAGAAAACATTGTCCATGAAGAAGGAAGATAATCTCTGTGAAGAGAAGTAACTATTATTACAAATCTTTCAAACCACATACCTACATTTACGACAATTGAAATAACAAAAGACCAAATTATATTGGTTCTAATTTTTTTAACCCACATTATTTGGGGAGAAACCACATTACACGACATCATTAAAAAATACGCCCACCAATAAGGCCCTGTAGCTCTATTTAAGAATGCATATTGTTCATATTCAACTCCTGAATACCATGCAATAAATAGCTCAGTAATATATGCACATCCCACAATAGTCCCTGTAATCATTATTACGATATTCATCATCTCAATATGTTGAATGGTTATATAACTTTCAAGCCTAGAAACCTTTCTCATTATAATAAGAAGTGTTTGAACCATTGCAAATCCTGAAAATATTGCACCTGCTACAAAATAAGGAGGAAATATAGTTGTATGCCACCCTGGAATTACTGATGTAGCAAAATCAAATGAAACAATTGTATGAACTGATAGTACTAATGGAGTAGCTAACCCAGCGAGTACTAGGGAAACTTCCTCAAACCTTTGCCAATCTTTTGCTCTTCCAGACCAACCAAAACTTATTAAACCATATATTTTCTTTCTCCATGGTTTAACTGCTCGATCTCTAATCATTGCAAAATCAGGAAGTAACCCTGTCCACCAAAAAACAAGAGAAACTGTTAAATATGTTGATATAGCAAAAATATCCCATAATAATGGAGAATTAAAGTTAACCCATAATGATCCGAATTGATTGGGTATAGGAAACATCCAATATGCAAGCCATGGCCTACCCATATGAATTATTGGAAATAATCCTGCTTGAATTACTGAGAATATTGTCATTGCTTCAGCAGACCTATTTATACCCATTCTCCATTTCTGCCTAAATAATAATAAAACAGCAGATATCAAAGTTCCAGCATGACCTATTCCTACCCACCAAACAAAGTTTGTTATATCCCAGGCCCAACCTACAGTCTTGTTAAGACCCCAAGATCCAATTCCTGTTCCAAGAGTATAAGCCATACATCCTAACCCCCATAGAAAGGCAGCCATTGCAATTGAAAAAGCTATCCACCAATCTGTATTTGGAGGAGTTTCAATAGGTCTGGCTATATCATTCGAAATATCACCATAAGATTTATCTCCAAGGACAAGGGGTTTTCTAATAGGAGCTTCGTAATGTGATGACATATTTAGATTTTTTTACTATTTCTAATTTTAACTTGATAAATAACATTTGGCTTTGTTCCAATACTTTCAAGAACTCGATATGTTCTATCACCATCTTTAACCTTGAGGATTTTACTATCTCTATCATTTATATCACCAAATACTATAGCATTATCATCACAAGATTCTGAACAAGCAGTTTTAAATTCTCCATCTTTTACTCTTCTTCCCTCTTTTTTTGCATCAAGTTTAACTTTTTGAGTCATTTGGATACATAAAGAACATTTCTCCATTACACCTCTTGACCTTACATTAACATCAGGGTTTATAGCCATTTTACCAAGATCATTGTTCATGTTATAGTCAAACTCGTCATTGTCTGAATATTGAAACCAATTAAATCTTCTCACTTTATAAGGGCAGTTATTAGCACAATATCTTGTTCCTACACATCTGTTGTATGCCATTTGATTTTGACCTTCTCTACCATGAGATGTTGCTGCTACAGGACATACAGTTTCGCAAGGAGCATGATTACAATGCATACATGTAATTGGCTGAAACACAACTTGTGGGTTAGCAGATGCTTTCTCAAGTTTAGTCTGGGTTGCTCTGTACTCTCTAAAGCCAGATGTTCCGTCTTTAGCCTCTACATCTCCTCTAATAGTGTCTTCAGATGAATAATATCTATCAATTCTTATCCAGTGCATATCCCTAGACTTTCTTACCTCTTCTTTACCTACAACAGGGACATTATTTTCTGCGTGACAAGCAATTACACATGCTCCACAACCATTACATTTATTTAGATCAATTGATAAATTAAAATGATGACCTGTAGATCGATCAAATTCTCTCCATATATCTACCTCTTTTGATGTTACCTTTGTTTCTATATGATTTTTGGAAACCATAACTGTTGGATTCCATACTGATTTATCTTCCTCAATAAATTCTTCATAAGAAGTTTCTTTTATAATCTCGTCTCTCCCCATCATTGTATTATGAAGCTGAATACATGCAAACTCATGGTCCCCTTTAACTTTAGTCACTTTGACCTTATGCACCCTTTTAAAATCATCATAAAATCTATAAGCATTAACACCAACATTCATTTCCTCGCTCATTGCTTGTGTTTTACCATAACCTAAAGAAAGCCCAACAGTTCCAGGTGTTTGACCAGGCTGAATAATAACAGGTACTTTAATTGAAAAATTATCATTGCTTAAATTAACATAGCTTCCGTTTAATGCACCATTTGACACATTATAATTTTCAAGACCAAGTCTTTCTGCATCTTCATACGAAACGGTAAGGTAATTATCCCAAGTAACTCTTGTAATAGGATCAGGGAATTCTTGAAGCCAAGGGTTTGAGGATTGTTGACCATCTCCTAAACCAGTCTTTGTATATAATATAAGATCTAAATCACCATCATTTGAAGAAGAAAGAGTGTTTAAATTTAAATTTGATTTTATCCTCTTTGGTGAAATATTATCATATGAATAATAATATCCATCTTGAAGAGATTTTCCCCAAGTTTTACCTTTTAAAATATTAGTCCTCCAATTGTTTTTGATTTCATCATAAAAAGAGTACTCAGAGTCAGAGAGAACCAAAAGGACATCTTGAAATTGATTAGTATCAAAAAGTGGTTTTATAGTAGGTTGACTTAAATAATAGTCACCTGATTTAAATTCATAATCTCCCCAAGATTCAAGATAATGAGGAGTTGCAGCTAAATATTTAGAATTCATAGCTGTCTCATCTTCTTTCATAGTAAAACATAAAGAAAATTCTAATTTATTTAATATCTCTGAGAATTCATCAGCATTGGGTAGTGAATAACTAGGATTAATTCCTGCGGTAATTACACCACTAATCTTTCCAGATTTTAATTCATCTATTGTATTTAATAAGTCCTTATCGCTTCCTTGAAAAATTAATTTTGGTGACTTAATATTAAATGCATCACTTTCTATAAGCTCATTAATCATTAAGACTATTTCTTGAGAATCAACATCATCAAGACCAGATATCACAACTGCTTTCTTTCCAGACTTTTTAATTGAATCTACTGCTAGTTTAACATACCTATCTAAATACGGACCTAAAGATGGGCCATTATATTTTTGATTTCTTAAATTAAGGTATATACTTTGAAGAGCTTGTTTTAATTCATGAGGTTTAGCCATAACCCGATTGTCTGCATTAGCTCCTGTCAATGTCATATTTGATTCAAACTGAAGGTGATATGACATCGTATACTCATTGCCTTTATTTGGCACTCTGTTTTTAGACCATCCTGAAGAATAGTTACCTCCTTGCCAATCAGACATGAAATCAGCATCAATAGAAATAATAGTGTTTGATAATGAAAAATCATAATCAGCTAATGCTCTTTTACCATATGAATTTTGAAATGCATCTAGAGCTGCACTATTTGATATTGAGTCATAAACTACATGCTTAATATTAGAGTATTTTTTTGTAAAATCAGTTATAATCTTTTCTGTAGTTGGACTAGCGAATGACTGTGTAAGCAATACTACTTTTTTGTTTTCACTCAAAAGACGATCTAAATCTGCTTTCACAGATAAATTAAAGTCTTTCCAGCTAATATTTTTTCCAGATACCTTTGGACCTTGAAGTCTATAGATATCATACAAAGAAAGAACAGATGCGTTAATACGAGCATTTGTACAATTCATTGATTGAGCATCTTTATTTCCTTTAACAAATATTGGACGCCCTGCCTTAGTTTTAACAATTATACTACTGAAATCATAACCATCAGCAATTGTTGTTGCATAATAATTTGCAACACCTGGAATTATTTGCTCTGGCTGAACGACATAAGGGACTGATTTAATCACTGGACCTTCACACCCAACTAAAGCAGCAGCAGCAGTACTAAATCCAGCATATTTTAGAAAATCTCTTCTATTATGATTCTTGTCACCCTCTGAATTTCCAACAGGAAGTTTCTCTACAAATTCATTATTCTCAAGATTCTTAACGATTTCACTTTGTTCATTAAGTTCTTCGAAGCCTTTCCAATAAATATTCTTTTTCCCCATATTAGACTAGTAATGACATTTTGCGCATTCAATTCCACCAAGCTGAGCTACAGTTAGTTTTTCAACTCCATATTTTTTTGAAAGTTCATCATGGACCTTCTGATAATATTCATTGTCTTTGTCAACGGTACTTTCTCTATGACAATCTATACACCACCCCATAGTCAATGGAGAATATTGATACATAATTTCCATTTCTTCAACAGGACCATGACACGTTTGACATTCAATTTTAGCAACTTGAGCATGCTGAGCATGATTGAAATAAACAAAGTCAGGAAGATTGTGAATTCTTACCCATTTGACTGGTTTAGTTTCTCCAGTGTAAGCTTGATTTTCTTCATCCCATCCAACTGCATCATAAAGTTTTTTTATCTCATTAGTATAGAAATCTTTTGTATATCCATTTTCTAGATCTTCTTCACCATTATAATCGGCAATATACTCATGACAATTCATACAAACATTTAGTGCTGGAATACCTGAATGTTTTGAAACTCTTGCAGAAGAATGACAATATTTACATTCTATTTGATTAGCTCCAGCATGAATTTTATGAGAATAATGTATTGGTTGAATAGGTGCATAGCCTTGATCAATTCCAACTTGCATGAGATATCCGTAGGTAACGTATGCACTTGATAACAGCAGTCCAACAACAACTATAATCATTAAGAATTGATTTTCTATTACCAGTTTCCAAAGAGGTTTTAATCTTTTCTTAGGTTCTGCTTCAATTTTTACCCCGCTTGCATTTGCAATTTTTAAAAGTGTTCTCTGAACTAAAAATAGCATCACAATTAAAATTGTGAATATTACAATACTAACTGCTAAAATTATATTTATAGATAAATCAGAACCTTGACCTGATACTTGAGCTGTATCTAAAGCTGCAGTTACAGGAGGGGGTGGCGTATAATCAGTGTAAGCTAAAATATTATCAATTTGTTCGTTACTAAATTGAGGATAATTTGTCATTATTGAACGATTGTACTCCTCCCAGATTGATACTGCTTGAGGATCACCATCCTTTATCATTTGTGTACCATTCTTTATCCAGCTGTATAACCATTCCCTATCATATTTTTCACTTACTCCACTAAGAGCAGGACCAACTGCCTTTCTATTCAATTGATGACATGCAGCACAATTTGAATTAAATAAGTTTTTTCCAGCTTGAATATCAGCCTCTTGTGAGATGCTTAATGAAGGTAAAAGCAGAGTTACTAAAAGTATTCTTTTTATCAGTAACATTAGTTGGGGACGATAAAGTTTTTATTCATTATATCAAAGTGGATTATAACACTTTTTAAACAGCACAAATTTAAGTCATAAACGCCATTTTTAAAACTCTATATTGAACAAATATTTAATTTATAATGATTCTAAATAACAAGTTATATCATTTTATTAAATTTGATGCAATAAATGATGTCTATAGATAAATTTTTTCCATTATTATCCCTATTTATTTTGTGTAATTCTTCGGTGAATGCTCAAGATGAAAATGTGGTGTATAACGACTCCTTGACAAAAAATCTTTTTCAAATTAAAAAAGATTACAGCAAGAGAATATTTGAATCAACTTATTATACAATTCAAATATATTTTGGAAGTTTGGATGTAGCAGATTCTATTTTAAATGATTTTAAAGAAAATTTTAAAGAAATCAAATCTGATTTGATTTTTGAAACACCAAATTATAAAGTTAGAATTGGAGACTTTAAAAACATTGACATTGCCTCTCAAAAACTAGAAGGGATTAGAAGAAAATATCCTGGCTCTTTTATAATAAAACTTTCTGAATTATAGTTTTCTCTTTACTTCAACTTCCTGATAGCACTGGATAATATCACCCTCTTGAAGATCATTAAATTCACTAATCTGAATACCACAATCATACCCTTTAGCTACCTCTTTAACATCATCTTTAAACCTTTTTAAAGAAAGCAGCTTTCCATCAAAAAGTATCTCTTCAGCCCTTACCACTCTAACTTTGGAGTTTCTAAATATTTTCCCTGAAGTCACCATACATCCAGCTATAGTTCCCATTCTTGAAATTTTGAAAGTCTCTCTAACTTCTGCCTCTCCGGTGCTCTCCTCCTCCATCTTAACTGAAAGCATACCTTCCATAGCATCCTTCAAATCATTAATTGCATCATAAATTATTGAATAGAATCTTATATCGACTTGTTCTTTTTCAGATAACTTTCTTGCATTAAGAGTTGGCTTAACATTAAACCCTATAATAATTGCCTCAGAAGCTGAAGCTAATAACACATCTGATTCTGTTATTGCCCCTACTGCTTTAAATATAATATTTACTTGAATCTCTTCAGTTGATAAATTTTGAAAAGAATCTGTCAAAGCCTCTACTGAACCATCAACATCACCCTTAATAATTACATTAAGTTCCTTGAAATCTCCTACAGCTATTCTTCTCCCAATTTCATCAAGAGTTAATTGTTTCTGTGTTCTAACATTCTGCTCACGTCCTAACTGCATTCTTTTTGAAGCTATCATCTTAGCTTCTTTTTCATCTTTAAGAACTTTAAATGGATCTCCTGCTTGTGGAGCACCATCCAATCCAAGAACAGATACAGGAGTAGATGGAGGTGCAAGATCAACAGCATTTCCTGCCTCATCAAACATTGCCTTTACCTTTCCACTAGTTTTTCCTGCTAACATGTAGTCACCTATCTTCAGAGTCCCATTTTGAACAAGTATTGTTGATACATACCCCCTCCCTTTGTCTAAATAAGCTTCAACAACAGAGCCTGAAGAATTTTTATTAGGATTTGCTTTTAAATCCATTATCTCAGCCTCTAGTAAAACTTTTTCAAGAAGAGAATCAACACCTTCTCCTTTTAAGGCAGAGATATCTTGAGATTGTATCTTACCTCCCCAATCTTCTACTACTAAATTCATTGATGCAAGTGATTCTTTAACTTTATCAGGGTTAGCACCTTCTTTGTCTATTTTATTTATTGCAAAAATTATAGGAACACCACCTGCTTGAGCATGACTTATAGCTTCTTTTGTTTGAGGCATTATACTGTCATCAGCAGCAATTACAATGATTACAATATCTGTAATTTGAGCACCTCTGGCTCTCATAGCCGTAAATGCTTCATGACCGGGCGTGTCTAAAAATGTTATTTTTTTAGATTTATTAACTGAAACAGAATAAGCTCCTATGTGTTGAGTGATTCCACCTGACTCGCCATCTGTTACTGATGAGCTTCTAATATAGTCAAGAAGAGATGTTTTTCCATGATCAACATGCCCCATCACAGTAACAATTGGAGGTCTTTCCTCCAAGCTTTCAGGATCATCTTCTTCCTCAATTTCTTCTTGTTGTTCTTCAATATCAGTTTTAATAAAATCTAGTTCATATCCAAACTCATCAGCAACAACTGAGAGTGTTTCTGCATCTAGCCTTTGATTCATTGTAACCATTATACCAAGTGTCATGCATGTAGATATAATATCATTAGAGCTTACATCCATAAGGGTTGCAATTTCTCCAACTGTTATGAACTCGGTAATCTTAATTATTTTGCTTTCTTTTTCTTGTAGAGCTTCTTCTTCTTCAGTTTCAATTTTTCTTTGATCTCTTTTATCTTTTCTATACTTAGCACCCTTTGATTTAGAAGATTTACCTTGAAGTTTTTCAAGAGTTTCCCTAATTTGTTTTTGTATTTCATCAGCCGTTGGTTCTACTTTTTGATTTACTGAAGGCTGCTTATTATTTTTATTGAATTTATTAGCTAAGTCTTTTGGCTTAGAAACATCTTTACTTATTCTTTTTCTTCTTTTCTTTTTTGACTCTTCTACTTTTTCTTCTTTCTTTTTAATTGAATCCAAATCAATAACTTCACCTGTTTTCTTTAGACCAGAAAGCTTTTTGAAATTTGTTTCAATTTTAGAAGGATCATCAGCATTTACCTTAACATCATCAGAAGATTCCTTAGTTTTAGAGACAGGTACTGAAACTTCTTTACCTGTAATCTCTTTATTTTCAATAGGCTTAAGTTCTTTATCAGCAGCCTTTTCAGCCATTTTTTGTGACTTTCGCTCCTCTTCCTTAATTTCTTCAGCTAGTTTCTCTTCTAATTCTTTTCTCTTTTTAATATTAATTTCTTCAAGCTTATCCTTATCAGATTTATCTGTTTGAAATTCATCAAGCATAAGATCATATGTGGATTGATCTATCTTAGAAGTAGGTCTTGGCTCTATTTCAATATTTTTTGAACTAAGAAATTCAATAGCTCTATCTAGAGATATATTTAATTCTTTAAGAACCTTATTTAACCTTATTGGTGATGGCATATATATTTATTAGTCTTCGAATTCTTCTTTTAAAACTTTTAATACACTAGATACAGTCTCTTCTTCAAGATCAGTTCTTTTAACTAGATCCTCTGCACTTAACTCTAAAACACTCTTTGCAGTATCTAATCCAACTTTTCTAAATTCTTCAATAACCCATGCATCAATTTCATCTTTAAATTCAGTAAGTTCAACATCTTCTTCTGCTCCTTCTCTATAGACGTCTATCTCATAACCTGTCAACCTTCCAGCTAATCTTATGTTATGTCCTCCTTTACCTATTGCTCTTGAGACTTCGTCAGGATTCAGATAAACCTGAACAGTTTTTTTCTCTTCATCTATGTTTAGAGAATTAACTTTTGCAGGACTAAGCGCCCTTGTAATAAATAATTGAATATTGTTTGTATAATTGATAACATCAATATTCTCATTTCCTAGCTCTCTTACTATTCCATGAATTCTTGAGCCTTTCATTCCAACACATGCTCCTACGGGATCTATTCTATCATCATAGGAATCAACGGCAACTTTTGCCTTTTCACCTGGAATTCTTACAGCTTTCTTGATACTAATTAAACCATCAAAAACTTCTGGAATCTCTTGCTCAAATAATTTTTCTAAGAATAATGGTGAAGTTCTTGAAAAAATAATTCTTGGTTTATTTCCTCTTAATTCAACATTTTCAATTACACCTCTAACATTGTCGCCTTTTCTAAAAAAATCTTTAGGTATCTGCTTATCTTTAGGCATTATTAGTTCGTTCCCATCATCGTCAAGTAGAATTACCTCTCTTGCTCTAACATGATGTACCTCGGCTGTAAATATTTCCCCAACTCTATCTTTGAATTGATTAAATATATTATTACTATCATGTTCAAATACTTTAGCAACAAGATTTTGTCTAAGTGACTGAATAGACCTTCTTCCAAGATCGATTAACTTGAACTCTTCTGATACTTCTTCACCTACCTCAAAGTCAGGCTCAATTTTAACTGCTTCTGTAAATTCAATCTCTGCATTAGGATCTTCAACCTCTCCATCCTTGACCACTATTCTATTTCTCCATATTTCAAGATCCCCTTTGTCAGGATTTATAATAATATCGAAATTTTCATCCGAACCAAATTTTCTTGTAAGAGTATTTCTAAATACTTCTTCAAGTATAACCATTAAGGTTACTCTGTCAATTGTCTTTTCATCTTTGAATTCAGAAAAAGAGTCTAATAGTGATATGTTTTCCATTTACTTAACTTTATTTAAAAAAAAAAGAGGGACTTAACGTCGCCTCTGATGTATCAAAATGCTCGGCAAATTTATTATAAATAATTGATATAATAAAATTGTTGGCCTACTAGGTTTCGAACCTAGACTCTTCTGTACCAAAAACAGACGTGTTGCCAGTTACACCATAGGCCAATTAACTGCAAATTTAATTTAATTTTTTTTCTAAAAAAATATTTATCGAATTTCTTGTAAAATACGGGCTGGAACTGATCTAAGCACTAAAAAATTTAACAGAATAGAGATTAAAAGATAACTAAAAAGGAATATTAAAATTGGCTGGTTATAGGTCAATAGTAGTTCTTCTTGAAAAATTATAATTAGTATTCCAATGCTAATTCTAATAAACTCAAATGAAACTGACCATTTGAAGCCGTCCATAATTGAAGAGAAGCTAAAAATTGTTGAAAAAATTAAAATCAAATACGCCATTTTATCAGCAAATGTTAAATCACCAAATGAACTTAAAAAAATATACAGAACGATATTTAGTATAAGGAAATGAAAAGAGACAAAAACCTTGTGCAGAAGGCTATACTTAGGTTTATATTTTTCTTGGGCATAGACATTTTTAACTATTTTTCTTGGAATTTTATCTATAATATCTTTAGGTCTCCAACCTGTTGGCATAAACCATATTTTAAATTTGTCTCCAATATTTTTAGTATGCCAAGCATCTTCAATCAAATAACTTAAATGCTGAAAATTAATTAATAAAGGGTTCCAGGTCTGAACTGGCTTAAGTGTCCCGTATACACAAGGCACATCATCCAACTCTTCTTGAAATGTTCCAAAAGCTCTATCCCAAACACAGAAAATAGCAGCTAAATTTTTATCTATATATTCTTTATTGATTGCATGGTGAACTCTATGTTGTGAAGGCGTAACTAATATATATTCAAGCCATCCTAACTTTCCAATATGTCTGGTATGATACCAGAATTGTCCAAAAAGATGTAAAGGGCCTAAAATGATTATGATTTGATGAGGAACACCCAATAATGCAGCAGGAATTAAAAATAAAATTCCAATACCAAGATTATTTGTTATGCTCTGTCTAAGTGCACATGCAAGATTAAACTCCTCACTACTGTGATGAATTACATGCATGTTCCAAAAAATATTAATTGAATGCTTTAGCCTGTGATGACAGTAACTTGCAAAATCTACACAAACAAAGGCAATAAAATAGAGCAGTACACTTTCCTCTAACTCTATTACTTTTAATCTTTCATAAAAAAAAGGATAGGATAAAATAATTATTCCTAGTCCCAAAATATCAACCATTAAATTAGTAAACCCAGAGCTCAAGCTAGAAATGGTATCCATGTAAGAATGCTTTAGATCATTTTTCCATACCCCATATGATATTTCAATAATAATTAAAACAAGAAAAATAGGAATGGTAATTAATAATATATTGGCGTAGGTATCCATGAGGGTGGTTTGGGTCTAAATTGTATTATCTATATGTGATATTCAAATATTTTATTTTAATTTGGTTTTATAAATATATCAATTATGAGGATAAAAAATACAATTAATCTTTTTACAATTATTGGACTTGCAATTTTAATGAGCAATTCAAGTCTATATTCACAAAAAAAATCAAAAAAGAATTCCACAACATTCAATAAGGTTCTTCATGAATCTGTTGAATATAGAGAGATAGGGCCATTTAGAGGAGGAAGGTCTGCTGCAGTTGTCGGTGTACCTGGTAATCCTAATCTGTTTTACTTTGGTGCAACAGGGGGTGGAATATGGAAGACTGAAAATGGAGGTGAAACATATGAAAATATTTCTGACGGATTCTTTGGGGGAAGTATTGGTGCTATAGCCATAGCTAAAGATGACCCAAATGTTATATATGTTGGAGGAGGAGAAGTTACTATTAGAGGAAATGTATCCTCAGGATATGGAGTATTTAAAAGTGTAGATGCTGGTAAAACTTGGTCTTTTTCTGGATTACCAAACTCTAGACATATTCCAAGGATTGTTATAGACCCATCAAACAATGATATAGTTTATGCTGCTGTAATGGGTAACTTATATAAGCCTACTGATGATAGAGGTGTGTATAAATCTATAGATGGTGGAAAAAATTGGAAAAAAGTTCTTTATGCAAATAATCTTTCAGGTGCTTTTGAAATTGTGTTAGACCCAAATAATTCAAGAGTACTTTATGCCTCAACTTGGAGAGTTCAAAGAACACCTTCAAGTTTAAGTAGTGGGGGTGACGGATCTGATCTTTGGAAAAGTATTGATAATGGAGAAAATTGGACAAAAATTAGTACAAATTCAGGATTCCCATCTGGAATATTAGGTGTAATTGGGGTTACTGTATCACCTGTAAATTCTGAGAGAGTTTGGGCAATTGTTGAGAATCAGGAAAAAGGAGGTGTTTACAGATCTGATGATGGTGGAAAGAATTGGATTTACACAAATAGTAGTAGATCATTAAGGCAAAGAGCTTGGTACTATTCTAAAATATATGCTGATACTCAAGATGTTGATGGAGTTTATGTGATGAATGTTGCTTACCACTATTCAGATGATGGTGGTAAAACTTTTAAATCATCCAATGCACCTCATGGAGATCATCATGATATATGGATCGCACCAGAAGACAACAATAGATTGATAATCGGTGATGATGGTGGTGCTCAGGTTTCTTATGATAAAGGTGAAACATGGAGCACTTATTACAACCAACCTACTGCTCAGTATTACAGAGTTACAACTGATAATTCATTTCCATACAGAATTTATGTAGCACAACAAGATAATTCAACACAAAGGGTAAATCATAGAAGCCTTGGATATAGCATAAGTGAAGATGATTGGGAAAGAACTGCAGGTGGAGAATCTGGACATATAGCGATTGATCCAACTAATAATGATATTGTTTATGGTGGAAGTTACCTTGGTTTTCTTGAACGAAGAAATCATGAAAAACAAACATCAAGAGTAATAAATGTATGGCCAATAACTACACTTGGAGAAGGAGCTGAAGCAATGAAATATAGATTTAATTGGAATTTTCCAATTGCATTTAGCAAACATGATTCGTCAAAGCTTTATACTTTTTCAAATCAAGTACATCTTTCAACTAATGAAGGCCAAAGCTGGGAAACAATAAGTCCAGATTTAACTAGAAACGATAAATCTAAACTTGTTTCTTCTGGTGGACCAATTACTCAGGATAATACTGGTGTTGAATACTATGCTACGATATTTGCAGTTGACGAATCTCCAATTCAAGAAGGTCTTATGTGGGTAGGAAGTGATGACGGTATGATTCATCTCACAAAAGATAGTGGGAAAACTTGGGAAAATGTTACTCCAAAAAAAATACCAGAATGGCTAATGATAAATAGTATTGATGCATCATCATTTGATACAGGTACAGCTTACATAGCTGGAACTAGATACAAACTAGGTGATTTCAAACCATATTTATATGTAACTGAGGATTATGGTGAAAACTGGAAACTTATAACCAGTGGTATAGATGATGAACATTTTACAAGAGTATTAAGAGCCGATAAATCTAATAAGAACATCTTATATGCTGGAACTGAAACTGGAATGTATATATCTTATGACAAAGGTACCAGTTGGAATAAATTTCAAAAGAATTTACCAATTGTTCCAATAACTGATCTTACAATAAAAGATAATTCATTGATTGTTGCAACTCAGGGAAGAAGTATCTGGATGCTTGATGACTTGACTGTTATTCATCAGTTATCTAGTTCAATTGATGAAGAAAAACTTTATAAGCCAAAAGATTCTTATAGAATGAGAGGTGCTGGTGGAAGAAAATCATTAACTGCTGGAACAAATCTTCCAAATGGAGTTATTATTCACTATTTTCTTCCAAACTATAACGATGAAAGTGATGAAGTAAATCTTTCAATCCACTCTTCAGATGGAGAATTAATCAAAGAGTTCTCAAATAAAAGCAAAGAGAACTCAATTAAAGTAAAAAAGGGAGGTAATTCTTTTGTTTGGGATATGAAGTATCCTGGAGCAAAAAGACTTGATAATATGGTATTATGGGGTGCTGATTTTTCAGGAGCTAAGACAGTTCCTGGAGATTATATTGTAAAACTTAGTGTAAATGAATCAGAATTAACTCAAGATTTTACAATTCATAAAGATCCTACATCAGAAGGCTCAATAGAAGATATAAAAGCTCAATTTGAATTTGTAAATGAAATAAATGGTGTAGTTAATGAAGCTCATAATGCAATAGAAAACATTAGAAAAATTAAAAAAGATCTTTCTAAGTTTCAATCAGATTATGCTGACAATGAATCAGCAAAAAACTTAATTAATGAATCAAAATTAATTTTAGAATCTATAGATCTAATCGAAAATGAACTTTATCAAACAAAAAATCAGAGTAATCAAGACCCTCTTAATTATGGAGTTAAACTAACTAATAATTTAGGGAATTTGAATTCTGCATTTCGAGGTGGAGATTTTGGCCCAACGGCTCAAGATATAATGGTTAAAAATGAATTAATTAAAAAAGTAAATATTCAGCTTGAAAAATATAATTCAATTATTTCAGAGGATATTCCTAGTTTTAATTCAAATTTCAAAAATCTTGAATTAGATTATTTAAATGTTTTTATGTAGTCAGTACTAAATTTTAAATTAATACAAAAGGCTAATATGTCCGAAACTAAGTTTCGAAAAATTAATAATGTGATTGGTTGGTTACTGTTCTCAGTTGCATTAATCACATATGGTTTAACAGTTGAGCCCACTTCAAGTTATTGGGATGCAGGAGAATATATATCCACATCTGCAAAACTTCAGGTTGGTCATCCACCAGGCGCACCATTCTATCAAATGATGGGTGCAATTTTTGCCTTATTTGCATCAGATAATGAGTCTATTGCCATTGCTGTTAACTTTCTATCAGTCGTATCGAGTGCATTTGTTATATTATTTCTTTTTTGGTCAACAACATTATTTCTTCAAAAAATATTCAGAAAAAACAATTTTTCTAATAGCTTAAATATTATTTTAAGTGCTTCAATTGGAGCTTTAGCTTTCATGTTTTCAGATAGTTTTTGGTTCAATGCGGTTGAATCAGAAGTATATGCTTTAGCTATGCTTTTTTTATCAGCAACATTTTGGGCTGGACTAAGATGGGAAAAGGATTTTGATAATGTAAGAGGTGATAAGTGGTTGTTGTTAATCGCTTTTTTAATTGGACTTTCATTCGGAGTACATTTTATGGCCATATTGACAATTCCTGCTATTGGAATGATCTATTACTTTAAAAAGTATAAAAAAATTACAATTAAGAGTTTTTTATTAGCGAATGTAATTTCAGTTTCAGTTCTGTTATTTATTTTTAAACTTCTACTTCCATCTACTCTTGCGTTATTTGGTCAACTTGAAGTTTTCTTTGTAAACTCGATGGGGTTACCTTTTAACTCTGGAACTATCATTGCAGCTTTTTTAATAATTTTTCTATTCTACAGAACACTTAATTATACTCGATCAAAGGGAATGTTACAAATAAACACATTAATACTATGTGTCCTATTTATTTTTATTGGATTT
>NTKQ01000010.1 GCA_002457075.1 Cryomorphaceae bacterium MED-G11 | reverse complement strand
AATGGAGTCTTATATGAAGTACTACCATTAATATTTAGACCTTCATAACCAATATCATCTGCCATTATTAAAATAACATTTGGCATTTCAATTTCATTATCAATCGATTGGCATGATATAAAAAAGGTAAAAAATAAAAGTGGTATTATATGACTAAATAATTTCGTGTTTCTCATTACTTTATATACAAGTATCAAAACAGGAACCCTTAATTTAAAGTTATTAAAAATAGTGATCGCGATAGGATTCGAACCTATGACCGTCTGGTTAGAAACCAGATGCTCTATCCAGCTGAGCTACGCGACCTTTACAATGCGGAGAGACAGGGACTCGAACCCTGGCGACGCTTACACGTCGACAGATTAGCAATCTGCTCCATTACCACTCTGGCACCTCTCCAAAAAGATTTTACAAATTTAGATAAAAAAATGACCTGAAAAAGAAATATTTAATCTTGTTGTTCCAAAAGATTTTTCATCTCCATATAACCACTATTATCACCTATTGTTCCATAGATATTCATAAGTGTTCTAATAGCCTCAATATTATTGTTAATATCAATTAAATCCTTTAGGATTGGAACTGTTTGCTTATATAAGTTTTCCCTTGATTCTTTAAGCTCATCATATTTCATATTATCTGCTCTTGATGTACCTAAACTATTCATTTCACTTACTATATCTTCTTCACCGTCTAGAATTAAAGCAACTAAGTTTAAGTAGCTATTTTCATTACTTGGATCCAAATCTATTGAAGTTTGATAGTAAGAAATAGCAACATCCTTTTCTCCAAGTTCGGCACTTACAACTCCAAGATTATAGTATAAAACAGCATTATTTGGCTCTTTCTCTATTGCTTCAGACATGGCAACTTTAAATGCTTCCTTATTACCTAGTTCAAAATAAATATTAGCAGCTGTAATAATTAAACCAACATCATCGGGGTTTGAAGATCTTGCTGCCTCAATAGCTGCCAAAGCTTTATCATTTTGACCTAATTCTTTGTATATAAGAGCGATGTTTTTAACTATTTCAGGAAACTTCGAGTCAGTTTCTTCTTCTCTAGCATCCGAGTAGTCTTTTGACCTTTGTAATAACTTAAATTGAACTTCATCATTAATTTCAATTTCATTACCAGAACTCACTTCAGTTATGTAAAATTTAGTTTCAATACCTTCATACTTAATATCTCTCAGTAGCTCATAGTATTCAAGTGCTAGAGGATAGTCAAGAGAGTTTACAGCTGAGGAAGCAGCATAATATAGGTATTCTGAGTTTGTCTCTGTATTCAAATCATAGACCATTTTAAGCTTTTTGGCTGCAGCATTAAAATCCTCAGTTTCATTATCACCAACGGCACTTGTTATAATTGCAGTTTCAAGTTTTCTTAATTCAGGGTTTAAGATTTGATCACTTGATCCTAAATTTTTTGACATATCAAATGCTTTTATTGCAAGCTCAAAATCTTCCATAGTAGTATGAAGTTTTCCATAAAGAAGCATTACTTGGGCTTTTATTTTATCATCACTTGAGTCAAACAGATCTTTAGTAGAATCTAATAAATCAATCGCTGATGCATATTCCCCTGATACAAAAAATTTATTTGCATTTCTAAGCTCTTTTTTTTGAGCTGTTGAGAAAGAGAAAGTAAATAATAAAATTAATAGTATAAGTTTTTTCATATTTCAGTTAATTAGACAGTATCTCCTGTAAATTCGATTTCATTAATATCTTCTAAATCGTCATCATCTTTCATTACCTTGGCAACAGCAGCAATACTATCACCATCTTTTAAACTGATAACTTTAACACCTTGAGTTGCTCTTCCCATTACTCTAAGATCCTCAACTTGCATTCTAATTGCTATACCAGATTTATTAATAATCATTAAATCGTCATTGTCAGAGACACTTTTTAAAGTTACTAATTTACCAGTTTTTTCTGTAATTGATATAGTTTTAACACCCTTACCTCCTCTATTAGTAAGCCTGTAGTCTTCCAAAGAAGACCTTTTACCATAGCCATTTTCAGAAACAACCAATATATTTGCATCCATATCATTTACAGATATCATCCCAACAACTTCATCTTTATTGTCTTTTAGTCTTATACCTCTAACACCAGATGCATTTCTTCCCATTGGCCTTGTTTTGCTTTCTTCAAATCTGATTGCCTTTCCTGATTTAACAGCCAACATGATTTGACTATTACCATTAGTTAACTTAGCTTCTAATAACTCATCTCCATCTTTGATTGTAATTGCATTTATACCGTTAGATCTAGGTCTAGAATATTGTTCTAAAGAAGTTTTCTTTACTTGACCCATCTTAGTTGCCATAATTACATAATTACTGTTCACGTATTCTTCATCTTTTAAATCTTGAGTACATATGAAAGCCTTAACCCTATCGTCTTGTTCAATATTTATAAGATTTTGAATTGCTCTTCCTTTAGAGTTTTTAGAACCCTCTGGGATTTCATAAACTCTCATCCAGAAACATTTACCTTTTTGAGTAAAAAAGAGCATATACTGATGATTTGTACCAACAAATAAATCTTCTAAAAAGTCTTCATCACGAGTTTTTGTTGCTTTTTGACCAACTCCTCCTCTATTTTGAATTTTATATTCTGTCAGAGGAGTTCTCTTAATATATCCAGCATGAGAGATAGTTATAACAACTTTTTCATTTGGAATAATATCTTCAACTCTGAAGTCACCTCCTGCATATTCAATTACAGATCTTCTTTCATCACCATACTTTTCTTTAATAACAGTTAGTTCTTCCTTGATAACATTCATTCTCATAGGCTTACTATCTAGTAAATCTTTGAATCCTTTTATTGTTTTCTGAAGTTCGTCATACTCTTCTCTTAGTTTATTTTGTTCAAGACCTGTAAGCTGTCTTAACCTCATTTCAATAATGGCTTTTGCTTGTATCTCTGAAAGTTTATATTTTTTTTCAAGCTTTAGCCTGGCTTCCTCTGCATTTGATGATTTTTTAATTAAATCAATAACATCATCAATATTATCACTAGCAATTATTAATCCTTCTAATATATGTGCTCTTTGCTCAGCTTTCTTAAGTTCATAATTAGTTCTCTTGACTACTACATCATGTCTGTGATCAACAAAATGATGAATTAAATCTTTAAGATTTAAAAGTTGGGGTCTTCCATTTACAAGAGCTACATTATTAACACTAAATGAGGATTGAAGAGAAGTGTATTTATAAAGTTTATTTAGAACTATATTTGGAATTGCATCTCTCTTTAAAACATACACAATTCTCATTCCATTTCTATCAGACTCATCTCTTATGGTAGAAATTCCTTCAATTTTCCCATCATTTACTAAGTCGGCAGTTTTTTTAATCATGTCTGCTTTATTTACCTGATATGGGATTTCAGAAACTATAATACATTCCCTCTCTTTGACGTTTTCAATAATAGCTTTTCCTCTCATTACCACCCTACCTTTTCCTGTGTGAAAAGCCTCCTTAACTCCATCATATCCATAAATAGTCCCCCCAGTTGGAAAGTCAGGGGCTTTAATATGCTGAATAAGTTCATCAATTGTAACATCATTATTATCGATATATTGCATGATTCCATCTATAACCTCAGAAAGGTTATGTGGCGGCATATTTGTAGCCATTCCAACTGCAATACCAGAAGCTCCATTTATAATTAAGGCAGGCACTCTTGTTGGAAGTACAGTAGGTTCCATTATGGTGTCATCAAAATTGAGCTGGAAATCAACTGTCTCTTTGTCAATATCAGACAAAAGATCTTCTGATATTTTTTGCATTCTTGCCTCTGTATACCTCATGGCTGCAGGACTATCTCCATCAACAGATCCAAAATTACCTTGTCCATCAACTAAATTATATCTCAAACTCCACTCCTGGGCCATCCTAACCATAGTATCATATACAGAACTGTCACCATGTGGATGGTATTTACCCATAACATCCCCAACAATTCTTGCAGATTTTTTATATGATGATGAAGATCTAACTCCCATTTCGTTCATACCAAACAGCACTCTTCTGTGTACAGGCTTTAGTCCATCTCTAACATCTGGTAGGGCTCTAGAGACAATTACAGACATCGAATAATCGATGTATGCAGACTTCATTTCATCTTCAATCTTTATTGGAATTAATTTTTCTTTTTCCATAAGTATATATTACTGCTAAAATAGCTAATAAGAGGTTATTTTTTTAATTCAAAATGATATAAAAAAAGAATATTTATTAACATTATTAATTGAAAAGTTTTATCTCGAAATAAGTAATTAGTATATTCATTTTCTTTGTTTATTTATATTAATGATATATTTTAGTCGACAAATAAATTAATAATGGACGATAATTTTTCTTCTAGAGTAAAAGATGTAATTTCCTACAGTAAGGAAGAGGCTTTAAGGTTAGGACACAAACAAATTGGAACTGAACATCTTCTGCTTGGAATGCTAAGAGATGGAGGAGGTAAAGCTATATCAATCCTGAATTCGATAGAAATAAATCTTGACGAACTTAGAAAGAAAGTTGAACTCTTAAATCCTGCAATTATCGATAGTACATCCATTGGTCTTAATGAAAAGAAAAATTTGCATTTAACAAGACAAGCCGAAAGAGCTCTTAAGACAACTTTTTTAGAAGCTAAACTTTTTCAGAGCACAAATATTAATACAGCACATCTACTACTATGTATTTTAAGAAATGATAACGACCCTATCACTAAGGTTCTATCTAAAATGGACATTAGTTATGACAATGTGAAAGAAAAGTTTAAATCTATGATTAGTGATACTGGATCAGATGATATAATTGAGTATCCAACATCTGATGCATTTCCAGATGAAAAAGATGATTCTGAAGAATCTTCTAAAAATCCATTTACTTCAAAACAAAAATCAAAATCATCTTCAAATACAAAAACACCTGTTTTAGATAATTTTGGGAGAGATATGACAGCATTGGCTGAGTCTAACAAATTAGATCCAGTTATTGGTAGAGAGAAAGAAATTCAGAGAGTATCACAGATATTGAGTAGAAGAAAAAAGAATAACCCTCTGCTAATTGGAGAACCTGGAGTTGGTAAATCTGCAATTGCCGAAGGTTTAGCTCTTAGAATAATTCAGAAAAAAGTTTCAAGAATTTTATATGGCAAAAGAGTGATAACTCTTGATCTTGCAAGTTTAGTGGCTGGGACTAAATATAGAGGTCAGTTTGAAGAAAGAATGAAGGCTGTAATGAATGAGCTTGAAAAGAATAGGAATATAATTTTATTTATTGATGAAATTCACACCATAGTTGGTGCTGGAGGAGCAACTGGTAGTTTAGATGCGTCTAATATGTTTAAACCTGCATTAGCTCGTGGAGAAATTCAATGTATTGGTGCAACTACATTAAATGAATATAGTCAACATATTGAAAAGGATGGTGCACTTGAAAGAAGATTTCAAAAAATCCTTGTAGAAGAAACAAACAAGGAGGAAACTGTAGAGATTTTAAGAAATATTAAGGATAAATATGAATCTCATCATAATGTAAATTATACGGATGATGCATTAATTGCCTGTGTTGAACTTAGTCAAAGATATATCACAGACAGATTTCTTCCAGATAAAGCTATTGATGCATTAGATGAGTCTGGATCGAGAGCTCATATTAATAATATGGATGTCCCCGAGGAAGTTGTTTTATTAGAAAAGCAACTTGAAGATGTAAGGGAACTTAAAAATTCAGTTGTAAAAAAACAAAAATACGAAGAAGCTGCTAAACTTCGTGATGATGAAAAAAGAGTTGAGAAAAAACTTGTTGAAGCTCAAAACAGATGGCATGAAGATTCAAAATTAAATAGAGTTACTGTTGATGAAAACGAAATTGCTGATGTTGTTTCAATGATGACTAACATCCCGGTCAATAAAATTGTTTCAACTGAAAAAAATAAATTATCTAAACTTGAGGGTATAATTAAAGATAAAATCATCGGACAAGATGAGGCTGTATCTAAAGTTGTCAAATCTATTCAAAGAAATAGAGCAGGTTTAAACTCTCCTAATAGACCCATAGGATCATTTATATTTCTAGGACAGACTGGAGTTGGTAAAACACAATTAGCAAAAGTTTTATCCTCTGAAATATTTGAATCAGAAGAAAATTTAATACGAATTGATATGAGTGAGTATATGGAAAAATTCTCTGTATCTAGACTTATAGGTGCTCCTCCGGGATATGTTGGATATGAAGAAGGTGGGCAACTAACCGAGAAGGTTAAACGCAGACCTTATTCTGTTGTTTTATTTGATGAAATTGAAAAAGGTCATCCAGACATTTACAGCATGCTTCTTCAAATTCTAGATGATGGATTTCTAACAGACAGTGTTGGTAGAAAAATAAATTTTCAAAATACTATAATTATTATGACATCAAATATAGGTGTTAAACAAATTAACGATTTTGGAACAGGTGTAGGGTTTGATACTAAATCATCAGTTGATCAAACATCTAAAACTGAACAAAAAGTTATTCAAAGAGCATTAAAAAATACATTTGCTCCAGAATTTTTAAACAGAGTAGATGACTGCATAATATTTAATTCTCTATCAATTAAGGATATTAATAAGATAGTTACTATAGAAATTAACAAGCTTAAAGAAAGAGTTAAGAATATAGGGTATGATCTATCAATTTCAGTTAAAGCTAAATCTTTTATATGTGAAAAGGGTTTTGATAAAAAGAATGGTGCAAGACCACTAAATAGAATGATACAGAAGTATGTTGAAGATCTAATTGCTGAAAACCTTGTATCAAATAAGATAAAACAAGGAGATAAATTATATGTTGATCATAAACCTGGTTTAGATAACTTAATTCTATTAATTAATAAAAAAGAGACAGCTTCTTGAAAGTTCTAAAATTTGGTGGCACATCAGTCGCTGATTCAAAATCAATAAATAAAGTAATTTCCATTTTAAATAATAATGATGATAACTTATTCATTATAGTTTCAGCATTTGGCGGTGTTACAAATCTTCTCCAAGAATGCCTTAATTTAAAAGGAAAACAAACTGAAAAAATATTAAAAAAAATTGAAAGCAGACATCTAGAAGTGATTGATAATCTTTCTACTCTTGATGCTCAAAGCTCATTAAAAAGTTTTCTCAAAGAGAAACTAAATGAACTTGAGGATATATTAGATGCTATTTCAACAATTGATGAAGTAACTCAAAAAACAGTTTCAAAAGTCCTAACACTTGGTGAAATACTTTCAAGTTCAATAATATTTGAGATTCTAAAACAAAAGAGTTTTGATATATCTTATATTGACTCTAGAGAGGTTATTTATAGCAAAAGCTATGATAATAATGAAGTTCTTGATAATGATAGATCATCTATTAGTATAAAGAATAAATTAGACTTAATAAAATCTAAACTTATTATAGCGCCTGGATATATTTGTTCAAATGAGAATAATGAAATTTCAAACTTAGGAAGAGGTGGGTCTGATTACAGTGCTGCTATATTTGCAAAATATTCTAATGCAAAGTCATTAGAAATTTGGACTGATGTGAGCGGAGTTTATAGTGCAAATCCTAAGATTGTAAAAAAAGCATTGCCGATCGAATATTTGACATATAAAGAGGCTATGGAGCTTTCTTTTTTTGGAGCAAAAGTTATTTACTTCCCCACACTTCAGCCACTAATTGAGGAAAATATACCAGTTTACATTAAGAATACTTTTGAGCCTAATGATGAAGGAACATGTATTTCAAACTCTACAAAACTTGACAAAGATGAAATTGTTAAAGGAATTAGTCACATAGAGAATATATCTATATTAAATTTTGAGGGATCGGGTATGGTAGGAGTACCAGGATTCTCTAAAAGATTTTTTGAGTCCTTATCAACTAATAAAATTAATGTGATAATGATTACCCAAGCCTCTTCAGAATTTTCAATTTGTATAGCTGTTGACTCTAATGATGCCATTTCAGCAAAAAAAGTAATAGATAAAGAATTTGAATTTGAAATTTCTCAGAATAGAATTAATCAGGCACAGATAGAGTCTAACTTATCTAATATTGCTATTGTTGGTGATAAAATGAAGAGTAAAAAAGGTGTAAGTGGAAGGTTATTTAACTCATTAGGTCAAAACAATATTAATATAAGGGCTATAGCGCAAGGAGCATCTGAAAGAAATATATCTATAATAATTGATGAAGCTAATACTAAGAAAGCTTTAAACTCATTACATGAAACTTTCTTTGAAGAAAACCTTAAAGATGTGCATATTTTTATAACTGGAGTCGGAAATGTTGGTGGTTACTTGATTGAACAAATTAAAATTCAAAAAGAATTTATTGCAACAAATCTTAAAATAAATCTGAAAGTTTTAGGAATATCAAACTCCAAAAAAATGTTAGTATCAGAATCTGAAATTGATCTTGATAATTGGAAAACCCTTCTAGCTAATTCAAATATAAGTTCAGATAGTGATGTTTTCCAAAAAACAATCTTAGACTTAAACTTAAGAAATAGTTTATTTGTAGATAACACCGCAAGCAATTTAATACCGAATACTTACAGAGAATATCTAAAAAATGGGGTTGGAATCATAACTTGTAATAAAATTGCTAATTCAGATACTTTTATAAATTATGAAGAGCTGAAATCATTATCAAGAGATAATAATTCAGCATTTTTATATGAAACAAATGTTGGAGCTGCACTTCCAGTTATTAGTACTCTCAATAACCTGATTAATTCAGGCGATAAAATAATAAAAATAGAGGCTGTTCTCTCTGGAACCTTAAACTATATTTTTAATAATTTTCAAGAAATGGATACTTTTCACCAAATTGTATCAACAGCTGTTGATTTAGGATATACTGAACCTGATCCTAAAATAGATTTATGTGGAGTTGATGTATCTAGAAAAATATTAATTCTAGCCAGAGAAAGTGGTTATAAACTTGAGTTTGATGATATTAATAAAAATCATTTTCTACCAGAAGAAGCAATTAACTCAAAATCAAAAGATGAATTCTTATCATCACTTAAAAGAAATAAAGATCATTTTAATGCTATTTTAAAGAATGCACAGGAGAAAAATTCAAGATTAAAGTTTGTAGCGAAGCTTGAAAAAGGAATAGCTACTGTTGGGCTTGAATCAGTTTCAGCCGAACATCCATTCTATAACTTGGTTGGAAGCGATAATATTACTGTTTTTCATACCGAGAGATATAAAGACTCTCCTTTAGTTGTTAAAGGTGCAGGTGCAGGTGGAGAATTTACTGCATCAGGAGTGTTTGCTGATATAATTAAAGCTAGTCAAAATGGATAGCATTAAAGTTTTTTCACCTGGGAGTATAACTAATTTATCATGTGGATATGATATACTAGGTCTTTGTCTACAAAATAGAGGAGATGAAATAACAGTATCAAAGACTAATAAAAAAGGAATAATTATTAAATCTGTTGAGGGATATCACTTAACAAAAGATATTAATAAAAATGTTGCAGGGATTGCTGCTCAAGCCTTACTAAAAAATATTAATGTTAACTATGGATTTGAAATTGAAATTAAAAAAGGCATTAAACCTGGAAGTGGAATAGGAAGCTCTGCTGCTAGTTCAGCTGGAACAGTATTTGCAATTAATCAACTCCTTGATTCACCCTTCAGTCATTTAGACCTAATTAAATCTTCAATGGAAGGTGAAAGGTTTGTTAGTGGATCATACCATGCTGATAATGTTGCTCCAATTATTATAGGCGGAATAACGTTAGTAAGATCTATTGAAAGTATCGATGTAATAAAACTTCCATCCCCAAAAAGTTTAGAAGTTATCATTGTTAGACCTAACATCGAGATTAAAACTTCTGATTCGAGGAAAGTTGTAAAGAAAAAAGTTAAAATAGAGAAAATGGTTCAACAGTCAGCAAATCTAGGATCATTCATTAGCAGTTTATATACAGAAGACTTTGACTTGATGTCAAAATCTGTTGTAGATGAAATTATAGAGCCTGATAGATCGATGTTAATACCTGAATTTGATAATATCAAAAAAATATCTAAATATAGTGGTGCTATTGCAGTAGGTATTTCAGGGTCAGGACCATCAATTTTTTCATTATCAAATAACAGTTCTACCTCCAATAAAATTTTAGACAATATAACAAGTCATTTTGAAAAATTAAATATTGATTACGATGGCTTTGTTTCTAAAATTAATACCACAGGTATAAAAATACTTGAAACAAAGTGAAATACATAAGCTTAAATCATAACTCAGGCCCTACATCGTTTAAAAAAGCGGTTATAAATGGTTTAGCTCCAGATAAAGGTTTATATTTTCCACAAGAGGAAGTTAAACTTTCTAAAGGTTTTATTGAATCTATTAAAAATATTGATGATACTGAAATCTGTTATGAAATTATTAAAGAATTTATTGGTGATGAAATTCCAAAAAACAAACTAATAGAGGTTATAAACAATACAATATCTTTTAAAATTCCATTAAAAAAAATAGAAAAATCAATTTATTCACTGGAATTATTTCATGGTCCAACATTGGCTTTTAAAGATGTTGGGGCTAAATTTATGGCATCATGTTTAGATATTTTTAAAGATAGTTATACTTCAAAAAAAATTACTGTTTTAGTAGCTACATCAGGAGATACAGGAGGTGCAGTAGCCAGGGGATTCTCTGATACTAAAGATATAAATGTATGCATACTATATCCTAAGGGTAAAATTAGTAAAGTTCAGGAAAAACAAATAACTACTAATGGATCCTATGTCCAAGCTATTGAAGTTGAGGGTGATTTTGATTTGTGTCAGTCTATGGTTAAAAGAGCGTTTAGTGATGAAGAAGTTAATAGAAAAATAGCTCTAACATCTGCAAACTCAATTAATGTAGCTAGATGGCTTCCTCAAATGTTTTACTTTTTTTTAGCATATAAAAAAATTAAAAACACAAAACGAAATGTCTTTTCTGTTCCAAGTGGTAATTTTGGAAATATATGTGCAGGAATTCTTGCTAAGTCAATGGGTCTACCTATTGATCATTTTATTGCTTCTACTAACATAAATGATACTATTCCTAGATATATTAAGGATGGTATTTTTGAGCCTAATGATACCCAAGCAACGATTTCTAATGCTATGGATGTGTCAGATCCAAGTAATTTTATTAGAATTCAAAAAATATTCAATAACGACTTACAGAAAATAAGAAAGAATTTATCAGGATATAGTTTTAACGACCAAAAAACTAAAGAAACTATTAAAGAACTTTATAAATCAAAAAAGTATCTTACCTGTCCTCATTCAGCAATTGGATATCTTGGATTAAAAGAATATATGGTTAATGATGATAAAATAAATGGAATATTTATCTCAACTGCCCATTCAATCAAATTTAAAGATGTAGTTGAGGATATAATAAATTCAGAAGTGAAATGTCCCAATTCAATTAAAAATATTCTAAATAGGGAAAATGAACATCAATCTATTGAAGGATATGATGAACTTAAAGAGATATTGCTTAAAAGGGATTAGTCATCTATTCAATGAAAAAAACAGTTCTTTTTGATAGACATGAAAAGTTAAATGCAAAAATTGTAGACTTTGCAGGTTTTCTTATGCCAGTTAGTTACTCATCTGTAAATGAGGAACACTTACATGTTAGAAATAATGTTGGGGTTTTCGATGTATCTCACATGGGTGAAATAGAAATTTCTGGATCTAATTCCTTTAATTTAGTTCAATACCTATGTTCTAACGATATATCAAAATTAAAAATTGGTAAAGCCCAATATAACTGTTTGACTAACGACAAAGGGGGTATTATTGACGATTTAATAGTCTACAGGGTTGAATCAGAAAAATACTTACTAATTGTTAATGCTTCTAACATATTAAAAGACTGGGAATGGATTAATAAACAAAATATAAAATTTAATTCCCTTATAGTCAATTTATCAGACAAGTTATCACTTCTAGCAGTCCAAGGACCTAAAGCACAAGCATTATGTCAGAAATTCACAAGTGAGGATCTGTCATTATTACCAAATTATTCATTTATTATTTCATCGTTTGCAGGAATTGAAAATATTATAATCTCAAAAACTGGGTATACTGGTTCCGGAGGTTTTGAGCTTTATATTCCTAACAAAAATGCTATTGATATATGGGATGCTTTATTCAATTGTAAAGGATTTGATCTAAAACCAATAGGATTAGCTGCTAGAGACACCTTAAGAATTGAAATGGGATATTGTTTGTATGGTAATGATATTGATGAAGAAACTTCACCAGAGGAAGCAAATTTAAGATGGATAACTAAAGTTGATACTAGTTTTATAGGTCACGAAATAATAGATAAACAAATTAAAAAAGGATCTAAAAGAAAGTTAATTGGATTTAAATTGATAGAAAAATCCATCCCTAGAAGTGGATATGAAGTATTTGATATTAATAGTAAATTAATAGGTAAGGTAACATCAGGAACATTTTCTCCAGTTCTAAAGAAAGGTATTGGTCTAGCTTATCTAGATTCTGTTAATATTAAGGATGATTTAATCTATATTAAAATTAGAAATAATCTTAGTAAAGCAGAAATTGTAAAAACACCATTTATTTAATTATGGGTAGAGCATTTGAATTTAGAAAGGCAAGAAAAATGAAGAGATGGTCTAATATGGCTAAAACCTTCACAAGAATTGGAAGAGAAATAATAATCGCTGTAAAAGATTCAGGCCCTGATCCGTCATCAAATTCAAAATTAAGAGCAATAATTCAAAATGCAAAGGCTGCCAATATGCCAAAAGATAATATTGAAAGAGCAATTAAGAAAGCTTCTGAAAATAGCACTGAAAACTATAAGGAAGTGTTATTAGAAGGTTATGCCCCATTTGGTATAGCAATACTTATTGAAACTGCTACAGATAATAATAATAGAACTGTAGCCAATATAAGGAGCTATTTTAACAAGTGTGATGGAAATTTAGCTACTTCAGGATCTGTTGAATTTCTATTCAATCGTTTATGTTTTTTTCAAATAAAAGATGATGGCTTAGATATTGAAGAACTTGAACTTGAATTAATAGACTTTGGTGTAGTTGATTTAAGTAAATCAGAAAATGAAATAAGTATTACAGCTAAATTTGAGGACTTTGGATCGATTCAAAAAGAGTTGGAAAGAAGAGGGTTTGAAATTAAATCTAGTGAATTTGAAAGAGAGGCCATCACTTTAAAAGATCTCAAAGATGAAGAAAGAGTTAAGGTTGAGAAATTATTAGCTTTAGTTGATGAAGATGAAGATGTTCAAAATGTTTATCATAATATGAATACCTAAATTAAATTTTATTTCTAGCTAATACATCACTAACCATTATTTCCAATTGGGAAAAATCAGCTTTAATATTTCCAGTTGGAAAAAATTTTTTATGAATCTTAACCTGTTTTTTTTCATAATCAAAAGAAACCATTAGGATTGGAAGGTTAGCTTTCAAAGCAATATAATAGAATCCTGTTTTCCATTTTTTTACTTTTTTACGAGTACCTTCAGGGGCAATTGCAAGAATTTGAATTTTATCTAAATGAAAAAGATTAACAACTGAGTCAACTAAATTGCTGTTTTCACTCCTATCAACTGGGATACCACCAAGGAATTTAAAAAAAAAAGCTGTTAATGGATTGAATAATTCTTTTTTACCAATAAATTTTATTTTGAGACCCGAGTATGTTCTTATTAAAACAGCAATAATTAAATCAAAATAGCTTGAATGAGGAACTACTGCAATTATATATTTTTTGTCCTCTGGAAAAGATCCAATAAATTTCCATCTAATCAATTTATTCAAAATAAACTTGGCTAAGATTTTAATCATTTGATAGATTGAATTTTTCAGCTTTTATAAGATCTTCAGGAGTATCTATAGATATACCATGGAATGATGTACTTATCATTTTAATTTTTTTTGAATTTTCAATTATTCTAATTCCTTCAAGACTTTCAATTATCTCAAGTTTAGATCTTTTTAGGTTCGAAAAATCAATTAAAGCATCTCTAGTGAATGCATAAACACCTAAATGACGATTAAAATCATCAATTTTCTTTGAACCAAATGGAATAGGTAATCTAGAAAAGTAAATAGCATTATGATGATTATCAACAATAACCTTAACATTATTAGGGTTTAATATTTCATCAAGATTTAAAAACTTAGTCATAAGTGAAGCGATTTGAACATCTGTATCTTTAAAAGAATTAATTAAATCTCTTATAGCAGAACTGTTTATGAAAGGTTCATCTCCTTGAAGATTAACTACTAAATCATGATCTATATTAACCGCAGCTTCTGCTATTCTATCAGTTCCTGATTCATGATTTTTTAAAGATTTAAAAGTTAGCCCACCTTCATCTTTAATAATCTCTAAAATCTCATCATTTCCGCTAACTACATAAACTTCATCAAAAAGATTAGTTTCTAGAGCTGCTCTATAAGTTTTAAGAATAATTGGAATTCCATTAATTTTTTTGACTAGTTTATTAGGAAACCTTTTAGATTCTAGTCTTGCAGGGATTAAAGCTATAGTTTTCATTTAAAATATTTTTCTAATATAATTCATTTATATATTGTTTCACGAAAAAAAAAAAATTGTAGATTTGTTAGAATCAAAAATTATCAAGATGAATAAAAAACGTGGATTAGAATTCTTTTTATGGTTGCTATCAATCTTTTTTGCAACACAAATATACAGTTCTATTAACGGACCTATAAAATTTAACCAAGTTAAAAATGATAGGTATACCGAAGTTATAGATAGATTAAAGGATATAAGAAATGCGCAAATTGCTCATAAAGATGTTAGGGGATTTTATGCAAATAACTTTGATAGTCTTGTTAGTTTTATTGATACTGGAATTTTTACTCTAATTGAAAAAAGAGACTCCTCTTATCTTCAATATGACAGAACATATAGAATTGATATGTTAAAAGAAGTGGAAATTGTTGATACACTAGGATTTGTATCAGTAAAAGATTCTCTATTTGGAGAAAATGAATCATATAAAATGATGGCAAGAGTTCCAATTGAAGGTACAGATTCTGAGTTTTCAATCAAATCAGATATAATTGATAAAAATGGATATGAAGTACCTGTTTTTGAAGTAAAAGTCAAAAAAAATGTTATCCTATTTGATCAAAATAAAGATTTATTAGATCAAGAGAATAAGGTTATTTCTGTTGACGGAGTCAATGGTCCTGAGCTTGTTTTAGGATCTATGACTGAGGTAAGTACAAGTGGAAACTGGCCTACATTTTTTGATGCAAAAAACAAAGAGTAAAATAAGCAAAACATTTGTTTATCAATTTGAATCTAACTTTCATATTGAATCTTCAGCTGATAATATTACATTAGATTTTTCTGATAATAAATATATTTCTAAATCCACTGATTTTATCGGTGATTTAAAAATAGAATCAGTTGAAATTGTTCACTTAAACTCTCCTCCTTCTATAGTTCCTTCGTTATATTTTGATGAAAACATCAAATCTAAATATTTAATTACCAATACACTTTCATCTAATAATATTCTGACTGATTCATCCAAGGATAAAAAACTAAAGATAGTCTACTCAATTAATGAAAAATTAAATGAATTTATAACTAAGAATAACCTAAATCACTTACATAAAAATTATTTTACTTATTTATATAACTTCCTTACTGAAATTCCCAATAAAACAATAGGGTTATCCTTTTTTGTTAATCTTAATAACAAATCATTTGATATAATAATTTTTAATAATAATGAATTTATTTTCTTCAATTCATTTGAAATAAATGATGAAAATGAATTCTTATACTATCTGTTCTTTGTTTTAAAAAACTACGAGGGTTCAAATGAGGCTGATAAAATCATTTTTTTAGGGAAGTTTGAAGCATTTAATGATTATTATAATATTGCATCCAAATACTCAAGGATTGATTTTATTGAAGATCATAATGAAATAAAAGTACTTCCTGACTCACCATTTTTTTCAATTATTAATGAGAATTATATCCGGAATTAAAAAAAGTATAATTATTAAAGCACCTAAAAATCTTCCTGTTAGGCCTACTACAGATAAGGTTAAGGAATCTCTATTTAATATTATTTTAAATAAATATAATTTTAATGAAATAAGTGTGTTGGACTTATTTTCTGGCACAGGGAATATTTCATATGAATTTATTTCTAGAGGGTGCACTGATTTATTATCAATTGATAATAATCAAAAATGCATTAGATTTATTAATAAAACTGCTTCTGAACTTGAATTTAATATCAATACAAAAAAAATTGATTATAAAGTTTTTTTAAAAAATAATAAGAAAAAGTTTGATATAATATTTGCTGACCCCCCTTATGATTTTTCAATTAAACAATATCTTGAAATCACTGAGTTAATAAAAACAAATGAAATTCTTTCAGATACAGGAGAACTAATAATTGAACATCGCTCAAATATTAAGATATCCGAAAACTTTAAAAATATAGATGAAAGAAAATATGGTTCCTCAGTATTAAGTTTTATAAAAAAAGCAAGCCTGTAAGCCGGATTCTGTCGAGTCTTACCATTTATCTAGATGCAATATTACTATTACATTCATACCGCCTACCCTTCTACATAAAACGAGCAATTTTAAACTGTAGATATACTTGGCGTTTCACCATGCAGAGTTTACAAGATTCCACTACAGCATTACCTGTACATACTTTCTGTTGCACTATTCCTATCAAAATAGATGACGGGTGTTACCCGCTGCATTGCTCTTTGGTGTCCGGACTTTCCTCTGAAAAATCAGCGATAAGACGGCTTGCATTGCAAATATAGTGTTTGTTGATAATTTTATTAAAAAAAAAATATCATTTGATTAAAAATTTTTATCAATCTTTATATTTGTTAATAATGAACAATTCCTCAATTTCATCTGCATCAGAGTACAGACCTAAAGATTTTAGTGATATGATTGGGCAAGATGCTATTGTAAAAACACTTTCTAATGCAATAAAGAATGATAAAATTCCTCAAGCATTACTTTTTTGTGGTCCAAGGGGGGTAGGTAAAACCTCATGTGCAAGAATTCTTGCAAAGCAAATTAATAATTTAGAAGAAAATTTTGAATATAATATTTTTGAACTCGATGCAGCATCCAATAACTCTGTAGAAGATATAAGAAGTATTACTGATCAGATTAGAATACCTCCTCAGATTGGAAAATATAAAGTCTATATAATTGATGAAGTTCACATGCTGTCAAATGCAGCATTTAACGCCTTTTTAAAATCATTAGAAGAACCTCCTAAACATGTTGTTTTTATTCTTGCAACAACAGAAAAAAATAAAATTATTCCTACAATACTATCTAGATGTCAAATTTATGACTTTAAAAAAGTGGATGTGGTTGATATAACAGAGCTTTTAAAAAATATTTGTACGGACAAAAAAATTAAATTTGATGAAAATTCATTGTCGTTAATTGCTGAAAAATCTGATGGGTCTATAAGGGATTCTCTTTCCATGTTTGATAGATTAGTTAGTTTTACAGATTCTAATCTAACAATGGATGAAGTAACTGCTAACCTTAATGTTTTAGATTATGAAACATATTTTGAATTATCAACCTTAATTATTAGCAAAGATATACCTGGAATTTTAACTAAATATAATGATATATTTATTCGAGGATTTGATGATGTAAATCTTTTGAATGGTTTATCAAGACATTTAAGAGAGATACTTATCTCTAAGTTAGGTTCTTCAGATAAACTCTCTGATTTAAAAAATGAATTAAACCTTAAGTATATAGAACATTCAAATGAATTCTCTGATGAAAATCTAATTTTAATGATTGAAATTATTAATGAATCATTAATAAATTATCAAAAAATTAATGATAAAAGAATCCATACTGAACTTTGCTTAATGAGATTAGCTTCAATAGAAAGCGTTAAAAAAAAAAATCTTTAATTAAAACTACAGAAGTTGAAAATCTTAGTAAAGATCAAAACCATCAAGTAGATATCATAGAAGTTGAAACTAATAAAAAATTATTCCCCTCTCCTACTTCAAAAGATGTTTCATCTCTTTCCTTAGCAAGTTTAACTTTTATAAAATCTACAGAAGATCAAAATGAACATAAGCAGGAAGACTTACCTTCAGATAGTTTCACTGAAAATGATTTCTTAGTAGTTTGGAGGAAATTCTGTAATCTAGAAAAAAATAAAGGAAATAATAATATACTTTCATTGTTAAGCATGAATGATCCGGTGATTATTGATAATACAATAGTAATATCTACAATCAATAAGATGAATTTTAAAGAAGTTAAAGAATATAAAAACACCATTCAGACGTATATATCAAAAGAATTAAATAATTTTTCAATTACGGTAGAGGTTAAATTATCAGAAGAAATTACTTCAAAGTCTTATATTGATTCTAAGGAGAAGCTAGAAATTATAATAGAAAACAATGAAGATATTGGTAAGTTAATTACTGAGTTTAAATTAAGAATTTAGTTTATTACCATTATTCTCATGAAATATTTCATTGATCATACCATCTACAAGGCCTACTTTAGGTACGAATAGTTTATTAGAACCTACAGACTCCATAGTTGTTATGAATATTTTCAAAGCAGGTATAATTACATCTGCTCTATCTGGATTTAAACCAAACTTTACCATTCTTTCTTGATAGCTATACTTAGTTAAGTTATTATATAAGTCTTTTAATGAAAGGTATGAAATGGGTTTACCAATTTTTGAACCAGTCATAGATTGTATTTTATTAATGTTTCCTCCTGTAGCAAACAATTTAATCTTATCCTGGTCATCTAAATATGTGCCTAGCCAATATTTTATGTCAATAAATAATTTGTCATCAACTAGGTTGTTAAGTAGTCTTACAGTACCTATTTTAAAGGATTTAGATTTTTTTTCCTCACCCCTTCTTAAAATCGAATACTCAGTACTTCCTCCTCCAACATCTACGTACAAAAAAGATCTATTAAATTGAAGTTTTTCTAGAGAATTACCCTTTGAAATAATTTTTGCTTCCTTAAGACCTGAAATAAGATTGATTTTTAAACCAGTAGTTTTTTTGATTTCCAATATTACTTCTTTAGAATTTTTTGACTCCCTTAAAGCTGAGGTAGCATAAATTTGATAATACTCAACATCATGAACATTCATTATATATTTAAATGAAAGAATGGCATCTGATAATTTATGAATTTTAGATTTGGATATTATACCATCTTTAAATGAATCTTCACCAAGTCTAATTGGTAATCTTAAATATGAATTTTTTTGAAAAATATATTTTTTTCCTGAAGGAATAATATAACATATAAGCATTCTAACAGCATTAGATCCAATATCAATAGCAGCAATTTTTTTCAAATCAATTTAAGATGTTTTTAAAATATGAATAGGTATCCCACTGTGATCTAATTTTATTCTTTGAATTAGTTACAAATTTATTTTGAGATAAATTATTGATTATTCTAGTCTTTACATTGTCATTATCACTTATTTCTAATGTATCTAGTATTTGTTTTTTTAAATCTTCTTGATAAATTGGACATGCTACCTCTACACGTTTTTCAATATTTCTAGTCATTAAATCTGCAGAGGATATATAGACTTTTTTATCACCTGCATTTTCAAAAACATAAATTCTGGAATGTTCAAGATATTTATCTACAACACTTTTAACAATAATATTCTCACTAAAACCTGTTTTATTTGGAACCAAACAACATATACCTCTAACAAGTAACGTGATTTTAACACCTGATTTACTTGCTTCATATAGTTTATCTACAAACTTATAACTAGTGAAACTATTTAACTTAAAAATTATTTTTCCTTTTAATCCCTTTCTGACATTTGAAATCTCATTATCAATAAGTTCAAATAGCTTTTTAGAAGTCTGATGAGGTGAAACAATTAAATGTTTGTAATCATAAATTTTATAGTTTGCTTTGAGAAAAGAAAACACTTTATTAACCTCTTTTAAAATTTTTTGATTTGATGTGAATAGTGTAAAGTCTGAGTAAATTTTAGCTGTAGATTCATTAAAATTTCCAGTACTAATAAATCCATAATATCTTTTTTTATTCCCTTTAAATCTTTCAATCAAACATATTTTAGAATGAACTTTTAAACCTTTAACACCAAAAATTAAATCAACTCCAGCTGCTTTAAGTTGTTGTGAAACCTTTATGTTGTTTTCTTCATCAAATCTAGCTTGAAGTTCAATTTGAACTAATACTTTTTTTCCATTTTTTGCTGCATTTATAAGAGAACTAATGACATTAGATTTCTCTGAAAGTCTATATAAGGTAATTTTAATGGACTTAACACTTGGGTCTATGGCAGATTGTCTTAGAATGGATACTAAATAAGAGAATGAATGATAAGGAGTATACATTAAGAAATCCTTACTTAACATTTGATCCAAAAGATTTGACTCTATCTTAAAATCTTTAATATCTAATGATTTTTCCTTGGGATACAATAAATCTGATCTTTGTAAATCTGGAAAATTCATATAGTCACTTCTATGATGATACTTACCTCCAGGAATTAAACTATCATGCGATGTAATCTTTATCTTCTTTATTAAATAGTTGAGGGTTGAACTAGAGATACTTTGATCATAAACAAGCCTAACAGGATTGCTTATTTTTCTCTTATTTACATATTCTTGAATTTTCTTAATATAACTCTTAGATAAATCTATATCATCAATATCAAACTCAGCACTTCTCGTTATTTTTAACATGTGCGCCTCAATATGTGAATAATTAAAAAAACTAAAAATAATTTCTAGGTGATATCTTATTATATCATCTATAAGCATTATATATTGTTTATTATCCTTTTTAGGTAGAACAACAAATCTACTTATATCCCTAGGTATCTCTACTAAAGCATAAATATTACTACTATCTATAAGTTTTATATTAATAATGAGAAAAGCCTTATTATCTTTAAAGTCATGAAGCTTATTATTTGACAAAATAACTGTAACTAATGCAGGACTAATCTTTCTAATAAAATAATCCTTTAGAAATTCTTTATGAGATTCTAATACTTCTCTTTCATTTATAAAAACAATATTTTCTTTTTTTAATGATTTTTCAATTGACTCTAAAATTAATGAGCTTTCTGATTGAAGGTTAATAACTTTAGATGTTATTTCATCAAGGAGTTTTTTAGCAACAATGTTATCCTTATTATTTTTTATGGTTGGTTTTGTATCAGCTATTCTTTTCACAGTTGCATACCTAACTTGAAAAAATTCATCTAAATTATTAGAAAAAATCCCTATAAACCTTAATCTTTCAAGAATTGGAACCTGTTTATTAGAGGCTTCCTGAAGAACTCTTGCATTGAAATCAAGCCAACTAAGCTCTCTATTTATATATCTAGATCCCACTTTTTAAATTATTTGTATAAGAGGTTGGCTTTAGTTTTAAAATATCAGACCATTTATTAGAATCAAATTTCATAGAGAACCATCTTGCAGTAGGTAAATTTAAAATTTTATTCTCAGAAAAATAATTTGAGATTTCAGTATATGCTGGATTATGACCAACTAAAACAACTTGCGAATACTTATCTTCAATCTTTTTTATAAAATCGAATACTTCAAAATGATTAAATGTATATAAGTCTTCACTAAGTCTAATCTTATTATTGCTTATAGATAACTGTCTGGTTAAAATTAAACAAGTATGAATTGCTCTATTAGCAGTACTTGAAAAGATTATATCAGAATTAATAAATTGATGCTTTGAAGATTCAGCTACTTTTTTTATTTTTTCAATTCCAACTTCGTTCAGTGGTCTGTCAACATCTTCTAAAATATAATCCCAAGAAGACTTTGAATGCCTTAAAAACGTAATAGTTTTCATTAAGGTGACAGAATATTATGCTCCCATGAACCAGCACTTAAACTAGAAATTACTCTATTGTGAAGTCTATTCTCTCTTCCCTGCCAGAATTCTATTTCACGAATAACTAATTCTACTCCTCCCCAATGACTGGGTCTCTTTAAGTCTAAATTTTTATTTTCTTTTAAAAAATTATCATATTTAGTTAATAAATCATCATAACTAGATATTATTTCGCTTTGAGCAGATACTATTGCACCAACTTGACTAGAAAAGGGTCTTGATTTAAAATAGGTATCTGAGTAACTTTCTGAAGTTTTTTTAGCAACTCCCTTAAAGACTACTTGTCTTTCTAAAGGTGCCCAATAAAATGAGGCACAAATATTAGGGTTTTCATCAATTTCCTTTCCTTTTTTACTTTTATAGTTTGTAAAAAAAATCAAACTATTGTCTTTAATTTCCTTTAATAAAACAACTCTTGAAGATGGATTATTATTAACATCAACAGTTGAAACAGTCATAGCATTTGATTCAATTATTTGATCAGAGCTCTCAGCTTCTTTAAACCATTTTTTAAAAAAATCTATAGGATTATCTCCAATTTCATCTATACTTAAAGAATCTTTATCGTATGGTTTTCTATAATTAAATAACTTCATTATTCATTAATTGTAAAATTCATTTTTGATGCAAGCAAATAGATAATAGCCATTCGTATTGCAACTCCGTTTTCTACCTGATCTAAAATAATAGAATTATTTGACTCTACAATATCAGATGTAATTTCTACACCTCTATTAATTGGACCAGGGTGAAGAATCAAAATATCTTTTTTTATTTTGTTTAATTTATTTATATCTAAACCAAAAAGCATAGAATACTCTCTATTGTTTGGAAAATATGATTTTAACATCCTTTCTCTTTGTACTCTTAAGACATTGACAGCATCACACCATTTTAAAGCTTTAATTATATCTGTTTCAACGGATAAATTAAGTTTTTCTATATCTTTTGGTACTAGACTTAGTGGGCATGATAACTTAACATTAGCACCTAAAAGATTAAGAACATAAATATTTGATAAAGCAACCCTAGAGTGAAGAATATCTCCTACAATTAAGATATTCTTACCCTTTAGGTCTTCTAAATTTTCATAAAGTGAAAATGAATCTAACAGAGCTTGAGTAGGATGTTCATGAGAACCATCTCCAGCATTTACAATACATGAATCTGTATATTGAGATAATAGAAGTGAAGAACCTGGATTAGGATGCCTTAGAACTATCATATCTACTTTCATAGCAAGTATATTATTTACAGTATCAATTAATGATTCTCCTTTTTTAACTGATGAAGAAGAGCTTGAGAAATTAATTATATCCGCACCTAATCTTTTTTCTGCTAATTCAAAAGATATTTTTGTTCTAGTGCTATTTTCAAAGAATAGATTGGCAATTGTAATATCTCTAAGAGTTGGAACCTTTTTAATTGGTCTATTTATAACTTCTTTAAAGTGAGACGCAGTGTTGAAAATAAGATTTATATCCTTTTTAGTTAAAGATTTTATTCCTAAAAGATGATTAACACTTAGCTGATCCATTTAACTTTCAATATAAATAACGTTATCCTTTAATTTATCTCCCCATACAACTTTTACCCTATCACCTTTAAAAGTATCAATTTTTGCTCCACAGTAATTAGCTTGAATTGGTATTTCTCTCTTGAACCTCCTATCTATTAAAACCAGAAGTTCAATTGATTTAGGTCTACCATAAGTATCAATTGATGACATAGCTGCTTTAATACTTCTTCCAGTGAATAAAACATCATCAACTAACACTACATTTTTATTTTCAATTGAAAAATCAATTTTAGATGAACTAGCAGATAAAGTTTTTTCTGATCTTCTAAAATCATCTCTAAAAAAAGTATAGTCTAGTATACCATTTTTAATTTGAAGATTAGGATGATCTCTTTTAAATATTTCTAAAATTTGTTTTATGAAAAAAACACCTCTAGGCTGTAAGCCTAATAAAACAGTGTTTTCAAAATTCTTATGATTTTCAATTAGTTGATAAACAAGCCTTCTTAGTATTATTTCAATTTTTTCTGAATCTAAGAGGATTTTGTTCGACATGAGAGATAATTAATACAAAAATATAAATTTTAAAGTTTTAATTTTTAAGAAAAAAAAATCCTCAAAAAATGAGGATTTTAAAGTTTTAATTTTCATCTTTTTTCTTTGATTTCTTTTCCTTGACTTTTTCTTCTTCTAATGGTTCTTCATTTGAATCATTATGAGTTTGCAAGTGAGAAACAACAACCCTTTTAAACTCTTTACTAAACTCAATAACTTTGAATTCAGCAGATTCTCCTTGTTCTAATTTTGATCCATCTTTTTTCTCTAGATGTCTAGAAGGAGAGAAAGCAGAAATATCTTCATTAAAATTAATAATAGCTCCTTTTTCAATTATTTCAGAAACTTCAGATTTGTGAAGAGTGTCTACAGCAAAATCTTTTTCATAGACATCCCAAGGGTTTGGCTTAGTTTGTTTATGCCCCAAACTTAGTTTTCTTCCTTCGACATCTAAATCAAGTATAACAACTTCAATCTTATCATTTAAAGCTAAGAATTCTGAAGGATGCTTTATTTTCTTTGTCCAAGAAAGATCAGAAATGTAAATTAATCCATCAATACCTTCTTCAAGCTCAATAAATACTCCAAAGTTTGTAAAGTTTCTAACAGATCCTGTGTGTTTAGAACCAATAGGAAATTTCTTTGTAATATCTGTCCATGGATCTTCAGATAGTTGTTTCATTCCAAGAGACATTTTTCTAGACTCTCGATCAAGATTTAAAACAACTGCTTCAATCTCATCTCCAACATTAACAAAATCCTGAGCACTTCTTAGATGAGTAGACCAAGACATTTCAGAGACATGGACTAAGCCCTCAATTCCTTCATCAACTTCAATAAAAGCTCCATAATCAGCGATAACAACAACTTTACCAGTTACTTTAGAACCTTCAGTAACGTCATCACCTAGTTTGTCCCATGGATGTTGAGTTAATTGTTTAAGTCCAAGCTGAATCTTTGATTTATCATCATCAAAATCTAAGATTACTACTTTAATAGTCTGATCAAGTTCAAGAATTTCACTTGGATGGTTAATTCTACTCCAAGATAAGTCAGTAATGTGAATAAGACCATCTACACCACCTAAATCGATGAATACACCGTAAGATGTCATATTTTTAACAGTACCTTCTAAAACCTGTCCTTTTTCAAGTTGACTTATAATTCCCTTTTTCTGTTCTTCAATATCTGCTTCTATAAGAGCTTTATGGGATACTACAACATTTTTAAATTCATGGTTAATTTTAACAACCTTAAAGTCCATATTTTTATTAGTATACTGATCATAGTCTCTAATGGGTTTAACATCAATTTGAGATCCAGGCAAGAAAGCTTCTATTCCAAAAACGTCAACAATCATTCCACCCTTAGTTCTACATTTTACAAATCCTTGAACAATATCACCTTTATCATGGGCTTCATTCACTCTATCCCAAGCTTTTATTACTCTTGCTTTTCTATGAGATAAAACTAGTTGTCCAGATTTATCTTCTCTAGTATCAACTATAACTTCAACTTTATCACCAACTTTAAGATCAGGATTGTATCTAAATTCATTTTTTGATATTACTCCCTCTGATTTTGCATTAATGTCAATTATAATATCCTTATCTGTTAAATGGATAACTTCTCCTTCAATTATATTGTCATCTGAAGTATCAACAAAATTTTTCTCGACAAGTTTTTCAAATTCTTTGATTTGCTTTACGTCAAGTTCGTCAATTCCTTCTTGATATTGATGCCAGTTAAAATTATTTAAAAAATCATCTTGAGGGTTAGCTTCTTTCTTAGCTTTTTTTGGGGTCGCCTTTACAGGTTTTTCAGTCTCCTCAATGTTAGTGTTAGCAGTATTGTCTTCGCTCATAGGGCGCAAAAATATAATTAATTAAGTTATTGGCAAAGTTAAGATGAGTTTTTTATCTACCTAGAATTAATTTTTTGAAGTATTTTATTAAAAACTTGATTAATATTAAGGGAAGTCACATCTATTTCATATGCATCATCAGCTTTTTTAAGAGGTGCTATTTTTCTTGTAGAATCAGTGTTATCTCTATTTTTTATCTCTTTTTCAATAGATTCTAATTTTACTGATTTATCATTAATTTGTTTTAGTCGTCTTTCTGCTCTTACCTTAGAATCTGCAAATAAAAAAAATTTAAAATCAGCATCAGGAAAAACTACAGTTCCTATATCTCTTCCATCAATAACCAGAGAGTTAGATTTAGCAGAATTTCTTAATTGTTTATACACAAAATTTCTAATTTCAGATTTCTTAGCATAACTACTAACTTTTATTGACACTCTGTAACCCCTAATTTTCTCTGACACATCTTCATTGTTTAAAGAAATAATTAAATTATTGTCTTTATAAACCTGTTTTATAAGAATTTCATCAAGTATGGTTTGAGGTATGTCCTCTTTTGAATTAATATTGTTTTGAATAAGATAAAGTGTTATAGCTCTGTAATATGCACCAGAATCTCTATAGTTAAAGTTTAATTCTTTAGCTATTTTTTTAGCTTGAGTGCTCTTGCCTGTTGAAGCTTCTCCATCTATAGCTATAATCACTGGATTCAAATCAAATTAATTTAGAGTTTATAACTTTTCTATTTGTCAATGCATTATTTATGACTTCTGGCATTGAGTCAACATAAATAAATTTTAATCCTTTAAGATATTTTATGTTTATTACATCAATATCTTTTTTATTGTAGGAGCTTAAAATTATTTCTTTAATATTAGCTCTTTTAGCAGCTAATATCTTTTCCTTTATACCTCCAACAGGCAATACCTTTCCTCTTAAAGTTATTTCACCTGTCATAGCTATATTCTTTTTTACTCTTTTTTGAGTAAATAGTGATACAAGTGATGTTAAAATTGTTATACCAGCACTAGGACCATCCTTTGGGGTTGCACCTTCTGGTACGTGAATATGTATATTATACTTTGAATAATCTACTTTCTTATTGATTCCAAGAAGAGAGGAATTTGATTTAATAAATTCTAGAGCTATCGTAGCTGACTCTTTCATTATTTTACCAAGATTTCCTGTTATAGACATAGTTCCTTTTCCTTCAGAAATAGATGATTCGATAAATAAGATTTCACCACCAACTGAAGTCCAAGCTAATCCAGTAACTACACCAGCAACAAGATTATTCTCATATTTATCTCTAAAAAATTTTTTAGGACCAAGAACATTTTTTAAAAAATTAAGATCCTTAGAGTCATTAAGCTTAGAATTAGAGACAATATTTTTAGCTCTGTTTCTTATTAATTTAGCTATTTGTTTTTCAAGACTTCTAACACCTGATTCTCTAGTGTAACCACTGATTATATCTTTTAATATTTGATTATTAATTTTAAAGTCGTTAATCTTCATTCCATGTTCTGATAATTGTTTTTTAACCAGAAATTTCGAAGCAATTGAAACTTTTTCCTCCGAAGTATAACCTGAGACATTAATCAATTCCATTCTATCTAATAATGCAGGATGAAGAGAAGATAAATTATTAGCAGTTGCAATAAACATTACCTTCGAAAGATCATAACCTATTTCTAAAAAATTATCATGAAAGGAGTTATTCTGCTCTGGATCTAACAATTCCAATAAAGCAGAACTCGGATCTCCTTGAGATCCACTTGAGATTTTATCAATTTCATCTAATACAAATACCGGGTTTGAGGTACCTGATTTTCTAATACTTTGAATAATTCTACCTGGCATTGCTCCTATATATGTTTTTCTATGACCTCTAATCTCTGCTTCATCTCTCAATCCTCCCAAAGAAACTCTTACATACTCTCTGTTGATTGATTTTGCAATAGATTTACCTAGTGAAGTTTTTCCAACACCTGGAGGTCCATATAAACAAAGAATTGGAGATTTCATATCACTTCTAAGCTTTAGCACAGCTAGATATTCAATAATTCTTTTTTTAACATCCTCAAGACCAAAGTGATCTTTATCTAGAATTCTTTGAGCTTTACTTAAATCAAAATTATCTTCAGAAAACTTTTCCCAAGGTAAATCAACTAATAAATCAAGATAATTTCTTTGAACAGAATACTCAGCTACTTGAGAATTCATTCTCTTAAGTTTTGATAACTCCTTTTCAAAATGAACTTTAGTTTCATCATTCCAATCCTTATTCTTAGATTTATTTATTAATTCCTGAATATCCTCTTGGTAAGAATTATCACCTAATTCTTCTTGAATTGTCTTCATTTGCTGTTGAAGATAATACTCACGTTGTTGTTGATCTAGGTCATTTTTTACCTTAGACTGAATATCATTTTTCAATGCAAGTTTTTCATATTCTACATTTAAAAACTTTAAACATTTTAAAGCTCTATCCTCAATACTTACACTTGAAAGTAAATTCTGTTTATCTTTTACTGTTATGTTCATGTTTGAACATACAAAGTTTATTAAAAAAGCAGAGCTGTGTATATTTTTAATAGCAAATGATGCTTCAGAGGGTATATTAGGATTTTCCTTAATTATTTTAAGGGCTATATCTTTTATAGCATCAATTGTAGCAGAAAATTTACTATTAGATTTTTTTTGATTCTTATCATTAACTGAATCAATTGTAGCTTGAATATAAGGGTCAGTTTTGACAACTGATTTTATTTTAAATCTTTTCTTACCCTGAATTATAACAGTTGTATTTCCATCAGGCATTTTGAGAACTCTTAATATTTTTGCAACAGTTCCTACTCCATGAATATTCTCGATACTAGGATTTTCAACTTTAGGACTTTTTTGAGCTATAACACCAATTAGTTTATTTGATTTATTAGCATCATTAATAAGTTTGATTGATTTATCACTTCCAGCGTTTATTGGCATAACCACACCTGGAAATAAGACAGTATTTGTAAGAGGTAAAATTGATAAAACATCAGGAAGAACTTCCTTTTCTAGAGCTTCTTCATCTTCAGATGTCATTAAAGGTATAAATTCAGACTCTTCCCCAAGATCATCAAATGACATTTTGTCTATATTATTAAATATTATACTCATAAAATATCTTTTCAGTCATTTTGTCATAAGCGATAAACATTTAAATATGAATATAGCCTAAACAAGATTTATATATAAATAAGTTCAAAAGCTATGCCAACTTATTTTTATCTATTCGAGGAACTCTTGTAAGAAGGATGGCTCCTAGAAAGAAGAAAAACATAAAAATAATTACAGAGAATCTAACAGTGCCGGTTATTTGTGCAGCTACTGCATAAAAAAGCATTCCAAATACTATTCCTATTTTCTCTGTAACATCATAAAAACTAAAAAAAGAGGTTGTGTCTTTAGTATCAGGAATAAACAAAGAAAATGTTGCTCTAGTAACTGGCTGTGTACCACCCATTAATAGACCTACAAGACCAGCAACCATATAAAATTGCATTGGGTACTGAATGAAATATGCGTATAAACAAACTCCACCCCATAAAAAAATAGCAAAAGTTAAAACAATAATATTTCCAAATTTCTGAGCTAATTTTGTGAAAATATATGCTCCAGCTATGGCAACTACTTGAATAAGCAAAATACTAATTATTAGACCTGATGTTTGTTCACTTGGACTTGCCCACTCTATCTCACTTACACCAAAATAAGATGCTATGTAAAGAACTGTTTGTAATGAGAATGAAAAAATAAAAAATGCTAATAAAAATCTGGTAAACCTTTTACTTGATCGAATTATTTTATATACTTTTTTTAGTTCTTTGAATCCATTCCATATAATATTTTTAGGAATTTTTACACCTTTATTTCCTTTAGGTAAGTGATAAAATGAGTATTGACTAAAGCCTAACCACCAAACACCAACAATTGCAAAAGATAATTTCATAGCATTTATCTCAGAAGTAAATCCAAATGATTCATAATAGTTAATCATGATTAGATTTAATAGTAATAGAGAAACACTTCCGATATATCCCATTGCAAAGCCTCTTGCACTAACCATATTAGTTTGTTTAGGATAAGTTATATCTGTTAAATATGAATTATAGTAAACCAAACTTCCCCAAAACCCAATTAATGCAAGGACATAAAAAACTAGACTAATTTCAATTGTTTCTAACTCAAACCAATACAACCCTATACATGAAATTGATCCCATATAAACAAAGAATTTCATAAATA
>NTKQ01000001.1 GCA_002457075.1 Cryomorphaceae bacterium MED-G11 | reverse complement strand
AAATCTCTCTTAATAGAAAGGTCTTAGCTGATTTAGCTATGAATAACCCAAATGCATTTGAGGCAATTATTAAGTCATTAAAATAACCATACCCCACTCCTACCTCAACTTTATCATTTTTTTTAGGTCTAATAAAAAAATATAGATTGAAAGAAGGTATTTTACTCAAACTTTTAAAGAATCCTACTTCAAAAAATAAGGGCTTTAGCCATCTAGTAGATTTATATCATGAAAAAATATACTGGATGATAAGAAAGATGGTATTATCTCACGACTCAGCTAATGATGTACTTCAAAACACATACATTAGAATTTTCAAGGGTATTGAGAACTTTAAAGAGAAGAGTAAGCTATCAACATGGATTTATAGAATTGCATACAATGAATCCATTAGGTTTTTAACTAATGAGTCTAAACTTAAAAAAGTTGAGCTAGATTCAAATGATGATAACTATTCACGAAAACTATATGCCGATGAATATTTTGATGCAGAAAATCTATCATTAAAATTTCATCAAATTTTATCTGACTTAAGTCTTAGACAAAGAAATATCTTTAATATGAAATATTTTGACGAACTAAAATTTAGTGAAATATCAAAGATTACAGATATGAATATAAATACTATTAAATCAATATATTATTCAGTAGAAAAAATAATTAAAAAAGAAATAGATGAATCAACATTATAATAAATTAGGTTTTAAAATACCTCAAAATTATTTTAAGGAATCTAAAGATCAAATTATTAATTCCTCAAATACTAAAGAAAAGAGCTCAACAATAAAAAATATTTTGAGTATATATAAATACCCAATTGCAGCTATATTCATAGGAAGTTTAATATCATATAATTTTTTAAATTTTAAGACTGAATCATTTGAATATGATCAAAATTCTCCAATAATTTATTCTATTATTAGTGAAGAAGATATTAGTGAGGAAGATATACTTGAATACTTTACAAATAATCTGGCTATTAATGAAATTAAAATTCCTAAATAAACTTTTTAATATTTATAAGTTCTAAAGAACAATGACAAGAAAGATTAAAATATTTGTATTACTTTTTATTACAGTGTTTAACCTAAATACACTGTTTAGTCAAGATAAAAAAGATAAAAAAAGTAGATTCTCTATAGAACTAATTGAAACTTTTACTGATTCTCAAAAAGAACTAATTGAAAAAGAAAAGAAGTACTTAAGTAAACAAAGAATTTCAATTCGTGAGACTTTTACTGATTCTCAAAAAGAAATTATTGCAGATACCACCATATCATACAGAGAGAAAAGAAAAATGGTTATGGAATCATTTTCAAATGATCAAAAAAAGTTGATTGAGAGGTATGATAGAAGAATTGATACAATTAGAAAAAAATTTAATAAGTCTTTAAGTAAAAAACAAAGAATTTTAATTACTAAAAGTAAAAGAAAAAGGTCAAAAAAAAATGACTAATACTTTAACAAAACCTTGTGTTTAGATTAATTTCTAAAAAAATATATTTGCCCAACCAAACTTTCAAAAATGAACAAAATTTATTTTTTTCTCTTATTAACTTTTACTTCCTACACATTTTCACAAGAATATACTGCTGAGCAACGTGCAAATTTTGCTAAGATGATTTTCAATGTTTCAGGAATTGTGACTGATTCTGAAACCTCTGAACCACTAGAGTATGCTACTATATCATTAGAGCATAAAAGAATTCCAGATAAAATTTTTGGTGGAATAACGGATGAAAACGGAAAGTTCTCAGTGGATGTAAACCCAGGAATGTACAATTTAAAAATTGACTACATATCGTTTGAATCACATGTTAATGAAAATTTAAGAGTTGTAGAAAATACTGATATCGGAAATATTGCCTTGAATATTGATGTTTCTATGCTTGATGAAGTTGAAGTTAGGGCAGAAAGAACTCAAGTTGAAGTCAGATTAGATAAAAAAATATACAATATTGGACAAGATATAACTGTAAGAGGTGGTAATGTTTCAGATGTACTAGCTAACATTCCATCTATTGAAGTAGACTTTGATGGAGTTGTGTCCTTAAGGGGAAATAGCAATGTCAAAATTTTAATAAATGGTAAACCTTCAGGTTTAGTTGGATTAGCTGGACCTCAAGGTCTTCGATCTATTCCATCTGAATCCATAGAGAAAGTTGAAGTAGTTACTTCACCGTCTGCCAGGTATTCTGCAGAGGGAACAGCTGGTATCCTAAATATTATTCTAAAGAAACAAGATTTATTAGGCTTTAACGGTAATGTTAATTTAAATGCAGGTGATCCAAAGAGCTCTGGTGCATCAGGTACTTTTAATTTAAGAAATAACAAGATAAATATATTTAATACTACATCTTTTAAAGACTCTGATAACAATAGCAATTTTACTGGTAATACAGAGTATTTCAATAGTAATTTAAAAATAGACAACCAGACTAAAAGCAATCGAAATTCAAAAAACAACTTCTTTAATCTAGGTGTTGAATACTATTTTGATGATAAAACCTCTTTAACCTTAAGTGGATTTTATAGAAAAGGTGATCAATTAAGTTATTCTAGAAACGTCGTTAACGATATAACAAACATTGATATTGTATCATCTAATGAAAGAATAGCTAACGATACTGAACTAGAAGAATCTTTTGAATATGCTCTTGATTTTTACAAAGACTTTGATAAGGATGGTCATACTCTAAGTGCCAGAATTTCATATGAAGAAGATGATGAAAACTCAGTTGACAACATTGAAGATTTTTCAACTATACCATTTGTTTCTTCATCAGCATTTGAAAGAACTACTAATATTGATTTTCAAAATAGGTTACTCGCTCAAGTTGATTATGTATTTCCTATTGATGAGAATACAGAATTTGAACTTGGATACAGAGGTAGATTCCTGGATAGAGAGACTGATTTTGATGTTTCTTTCCTTCGAGGAGATCTGTACCAATCAGACTCTGGTTTATCTAATATTTTTAAGTATACTGAAAACATTAACTCATTTTACACACAATTTGGTAAAAAATTCAATGCCCTTTCAGTTTTATTAGGTCTTAGATATGAAGATTCTAAACAAGAAATTGATCAAAGAACTACAAATCAATTTGAAGTAAAAAAATACTCTGATCTATTTCCAACTGTTAATATTGCATATCAATTTTCAGATCTAGAATCTATAACTTTAGGATATAGTAAAAGAGTAAGAAGACCAAGAGGATGGGATATTAATCCTTTTCCTAGAAGAAATTCAATAACTTCTTACAGAAGAGGTAATCCGTTTTTAGATCCTACTTTTACATCTGCTTATGAAGTTGATTACCTTAAAAGATTCAAAAAAATTACAATTAATACTGCATTATTTTATAGACAATCAGATGGTAATGTTGAAAGAATTCAGCAAGAGACTGGAGACATAGTTAATTTAATTGTAGAGTCAGGTTCTAATAATCCTGTTTTACAGGTTCCTGTACTTGAGTATTATCCAATAAATTTGTCAACTAATAAGAGAATTGGCTCTGAATTAAGCATAACATACACCCCTTCTAGATCTGTAAGAATTAATGGAAGTTTTACATTAAATTCTACTAAAATTAGAGGTACATACAATAATCAAAGTTTTGATTCTGACGATACAAATTGGAGTGCTAGATTTAATGGATTCATTAGACTTCCAAAAGATTATAGTCTTCAATTTTTTGGATTCTTAAGAGGTCCTAGCGAAAATGCTTTCTCTAAAAGAAAGGCATTTGGATTTACAACTGCAGCAATTCAAAAGAGTATTCTTGATAAGAAAGGAAATATTTCACTTAGATATTCTGACTTATTTAATACTGGTAAATGGAGGTCAACAACCACAAGGGATACATTTAGATCTGAGTCTGAGGGACAGTGGAGAGAACCTTCTTGGGTATTAACTTTTTCATACAGAATAAATGAAAATAAATCTAAACGAAAGCAAAGATCTAGAAGTAATCAAGAAGACTTTAGTGATGGTGGCGGTGATGAAGGACCAATCTTCGATTAAGATTTTAACTTTTTAGTAATAAAATCTTTAATTTTTATAGAAATATATGTTGAAGCCCAATATGGTGCAACTATAGCTAAAAAAATCATAAGCCAAAAGCCTAGACCGAATATTGCTAAAAATGCTAAAAAACCGAGGTATTGTTGAAACTCCATATATTTGTAATTGCTTTACAAAAGTAAATTTTTTTAAGTAAATTACAAAGACGATGGACTATAGAATTGAAAAAGATACATTAGGTGAAGTTAAGGTACCTAAAGACTCCTTATGGGGAGCTCAAACTGAAAGATCAAGAAAGAATTTTAAGATAGGTGATCCTTCCTCAATGCCAATTGAAATTATTCATGCGTACGCAGTAATAAAAAAATCTGCAGCACAAACAAATGAAGATTTAGGGATTTTATCTAAAAAAAAATCTAATTTAATTCAAAAAGTTTGTGATGAAATACTTGAAAATAAGCATAATGATCAGTTCCCTTTAGTTATTTGGCAAACTGGATCTGGAACTCAGACAAATATGAATATAAATGAGGTGATTTCTAACAGAGCTCATTTAATAGAAGGGAAAAAATTAGGCGAATCCGATAAAACATTATCACCTAATGATGATGTTAATCTCTCACAATCATCAAATGACACTTTTCCAACAGCAATAAATATTGCTGCTATGAAGATAATTTCTAAAAACACTCTAATAAATCTTAAAGAATTAAGAGATAGTCTTAACAATAAGTCTAAAGAGTTTAATGAAGTAGTTAAAATTGGAAGAACTCATTTAATGGATGCAACTCCCATTACTCTAGGTCAAGAATTTTCTGGTTATGTTTCTCAACTCGATCATGGAATCAAAACAATTGAAAATGCTATTGGTCATTTAAGTGAACTCCCTATTGGAGGTACAGCTGTTGGAACTGGTCTCAATACTCCTAAAGGTTATTCAAAAAAAGTAGTTGATTATATTTCAAAAAACACAGGTCTTTCTTTTAAGGAGTCACCCAATAAGTTTGAAGGTATTGCTTCTCATGATTGTATTGTAGAAATGCATGGTGCATTAAAGACTATTTCAGCCTCAATTTATAAAGTATCTAATGATATAAGATTAATGGGGTCTGGACCTAGATCAGGACTTGGTGAACTCCTACTTCCGGTAAACGAACCAGGTAGCTCTATTATGCCTGGAAAGGTAAATCCAACTCAATGTGAAGCAATTTCTATGGTATGTGCACAAATCATAGGAAATGATGTTGCTGTTAGTTTTGCAGGAGCTAATGGTCATTTTGAGCTAAATGTTTTTAAACCACTATTTGCTTTCAATATTATTGAATCATCAAAAATTTTAGGTGATGCCTCATTAAGTTTTGCAGAAAACTGCATTGATGGTATAAAACCAAATAAAAAAAGAATTGAAAAATTTCTAAATGACTCTTTAATGCTTGTAACAGCATTAAATTCAAAAATAGGATACTATAAAGCTGCTGAAATAGCTAATAAGGCATATAAGGAAGACATTACACTTAAAGAAGCTGCTCTTCAATTAGCATTCTTAACTGAGGAAGAGTTTGATTCGTATGTGAATCCAACTAGAATGACTAACAATGAAGGTTAGTATAGTCCCATTTCAAGATCAATATTCAAAATACTTTTATGAACTCAATTATGATTGGTTAAATGAGTACTTCTATGTGGAGGATTATGATGAAAAAGTACTTAAAAATTGTAAAGAGGAAATAATAGATAAAGATGGATATATTTTCTTTGCCATATATAACAATTCTGTTGTAGGAACTATGGCATTAATTCCAAGAGAAAACGGTGTTTATGAACTAAATAAAATGGCAGTCAACAAAGAATTAAGAGGAAATGGTATTGGCAATCAGTTAATAAATTTCATAATTGATTTTGCAAAAAAGAAAAAATATAAATCTGTAATATTATATTCAAATTCAGTATTAAAAAATTCAATTCATTTATATAATAAATTTGGCTTTAAGAAAATAAATATTGAAAACAATACGCCTTATAAAAGAAGTGATATAAAAATGGAGTTATTATTATCTAATCTTTGAAAATAACTTTCCTCTCCAATCTGTCCAAGAATACTTTTTAGCAAAGATTTTAAGAAGAATAGGATATATAACAAAAGGCATAATCCAACTCAATAAAGTTAATTTTGGCTCAGAGATATCTATTAGAATTGATTCTGTTTGAAAAGCAGTCCAATCTGATGTTACTAGTAATGCAACACATAAATTATTAGCAGCATGAAATCCTAAAGCTAATTCAATACCTTCATCCATTAATGTCATTATCCCTAATACTAAACCTATGGCTATATAAAATACTATAAACTCATATCCTAGTGCACCAATTTCTGGATTTGCTAAATGCAATGAACCAAATACAATTGATGTAAGAAGTAAAGCCATTAGTCTGCTATTAAACCAATTTCCAAACCCTTGCATAAGATAACCTCTAAATACAATTTCCTCTACACTTGTTTGAATCGGAATAAGTAAAATTGCAATTATAGCAAGTACTATGAACTGATTAAAATTGAAATTTACTTGATAGTTTTCTGGAGAAATAAAATATTCTAACAATACAAATGAAGTAACTACTGCAGCCCATATCATAAAAGAATACAAAACTCTCTGCAAATCAATTTTTTTTCTACTTGATAAAATTGACATTATTGGAAGGTCATGAAGTTTTTTAACTACTAACCAAATAGCTGGAACAACAAAAACGAAACTAATTAAGATAAGAAATAGCCTTAGGTTTGAAGGAATATCTTTAAAAAGATCCATAGCTGATGCATCTGGAGCTGGAAGCTCAGATGGTAAAAAAAACAGCAAAGGGATTTGTCCTATTGTACTAAAAATTATAAGTATAAAAGAGCCTAAAACGTAATAGCCAAAGTTCTTTAGTCTATATGATTCATCAAATAAAAACATTATTGAAAGTTAGCTAGAATTATCATATAAACAAATGAAAAGAACATATGAAAATATATAGTATGAATATTGTATTTAATAAGCTCTCTACTATTATAATATTTGAATAATCCTGATATCAGATAGAATGAATAAATCATTGTTATTGGTATAAGTAAATACATGAATAGTAAACCCTGAGTATCATTTACTATATTCTCAGAAATAAAATATAATGAACCCACAGCAGTAGCAAAATTTAATGCATATATCCATCGAGATGCTTTTTTTCCAAGAAGTACAACTAAATGGTTTTTACCGACCTTCTTGTCAGAAGTATAATCTGGATATTGATTTATAAACAGTATGTTAGTGGTTAAAAGACCTATTGGTATTCCCAATATTAATAAGTTGTAAAATTCATTTGAATAAGGTATGATTGTCTCAGCTGCAATTGCAAATCCAGTTCCAAGGGTTAGTAATGGTCCAAAAGCTAAAAATATCGAAATTTCACCAAGCCCATATCTTGATGAAAGTCTAATTGGTTTAGCTGTATAAAAATATCCAATAAGAACACCAATTAAAGCTATAATAGCAGCATGGTATGCATTAGTTGTAGATCCAGTATTTAGATAACTGGTATATAATATTCCAGAAGCAGTTAATAGGCCTAACACAAACATTATATTAGCTAAACTTTTAGTTCCTTTAAGTGTAATTAATCCTAATTCAACTGCCCTACTTCCTCCAGAAAGCTGAGCTCCTTTAAGCATTGAAGAATTCATGCCGGCATTAAAATATTCAGTGTTAGCTTCATCTGTTCCAGAAGTAACATCAAAGTAGTCATTATATAAGTTTGAAAATAAATGAAAAAAAAGTATACCAAAAGTAGTTAATGTTAAAGATAAAGGACTAAATAAACTATCTCCAACCCCTGCATAATAACATCCAATAGCGAAAACAGGAAATAGTGATGCTGATGCAAAACCAACTCTTGTTATAGCTACCCCTTTTATGATTTTTGTTACCCAATTAATTTTAATATTAACATCCTCTTTTATTTCTTCAGTTATACCACAATATCCTGTTTGAGGTTTATCTTTTCCATTAGCAAAATTTGGTGTTATTTGAATCTTTGCCGAAAATGATGATCCATCTTTTCTTACAAAGTTAGTTTTGGTATTATGTTCTCCATTTTCATTAGCATCTTTAAGCCAACCTAAGACATTTTGAAGAACAATTTCACCAGGAGAAAAGATAGAAACTCTTTTAATTCCTACAAGATCTTTAGGATTGTAACCAAACATTTTAGAGGCTCCATCATTAAGGTTTGTAATTAAACCTTCCATATCACAAATAATAACACTTTTCATATTATAAATTTTAGATTCCAAATTTACATTCTGAAAAGCGTATATAAAAATTTTCTAAGTGTTTTATTTATTTAAATTAGTATCAGGTTTATTATCAATGGTAAGTGTAGTCAATTTAGCAAACGAGATGTCTTTTTGATTTTCATCAGTTATAGAAATTTTCCATAGCTGCATGGTCCTTCCCATATGAATAGGGACTGCCTTTGCAAAAACATATCCTTCACTAATTCCTCTAACGTGATTAATAGACAATTCAATTCCCCTAAGCATTTGATTTTTTTTCATTGAAAAAATTGCGGAGGCTGAACTACCTACAGTTTCAGCAAGAGCAGCAGTTGCACCACCATGAAGAACCCCTGCAGGTTGATGGAGTTTTGGAGTTACTTTCATTTTAGCCTCTAAAAAGTGCTCACCAACGTCAGTGAAAATAATACCAAGGGTTGATACTAATGTACCTTTACAACGCTCATTAGCTTCTTTAAGTATATGATCCTTAAGATCTTTATCAAACATTTAATCTTCTTTTACCTCTTCAAAATCAACATCCTGAACATCATCACCTTTAGAAGCTTTACCTGAATTAGAAGTTTGATCGGCATCTTCTGGTTTAGCTTCACCCTCAGCTTGTGCTTTATACATTTCTTCAGATGCATTTTTCCATGCCTCATTTATAGTATTTAAAGTCTCATCAATTTTTTCAAGATCTTTTGATTCATGTGCCTTTTTTAAATCTTCTAGGGCTGATTCAATAGGTTTCTTTTTATCATCAGATAACTTATCTCCAAAATCTTTAAGTTGTTTTTCTGTCTGAAAAATCATTTGATCAGCACTATTTAACTTATCAACTTCTTCTTTTACTTTTTGATCAGCATCAGCATTAGCCTCAGCTTCTTTTTTCATTTTTTCAATTTCTTCCTCTGTTAAGCCAGAAGAGGCTTCAATTCTAATGTCTTGAGATTTATTAGTTGCCTTATCTAATGCACTTACATTAATTATTCCATTAGCATCTATATCAAATGTAACCTCAATTTGTGGTGTACCTCTTTGAGCTGGAGGGATTCCATCTAAATGGAATCTTCCAATTGTTTTATTGTCTTTTGCCATTGGTCTTTCCCCTTGTAAAACATGAATCTCTACAGAAGGTTGATTGTCAGCAGCAGTAGAAAAAACTTGAGATTTTTTTGTAGGAATCGTTGTATTTGACTCTATAAGTTTAGTCATTACATTACCCATTGTTTCTATACCTAGAGATAATGGAGTTACATCAAGCAACAGAACATCTTCTACATCACCAGATAAAACACCACCTTGGATAGCTGCTCCAACAGCGACGACTTCATCAGGATTTACACCTTTAGAAGGTTTTTTTCCAAATAAGGCTTCAACTTCTTTTTGGATTATGGGAATTCTAGTTGATCCTCCCACTAATATTACTTCATCTATATCTTTTTTAGTTAGACTAGCATCTTTTAATGCTTTTTTAACTGGCTCCATTGATCTTTTTACTAAAGTGTCAGATAATTGTTCAAATTTAGCTCTTGTTAATGTAGTTACAAGGTGCTTTGGACCTGAAGATGTAGCTGTTACATAAGGGAGATTAATCTCAGTTTGAGCTGAAGATGAAAGTTCGATTTTAGCTTTTTCAGCAGCTTCTTTTAGTCTTTGAAGAGCCATAGAGTCTTCTCTTAGGTCAATTTGCTCATTCTTTTTAAATTCTTCTGCTAGAAAGTCTATTATTACTTGATCAAAATCATCTCCACCCAAATGAGTATCTCCATTAGTAGACAGAACTTCAAAAACACCATCTCCTAATTCTAATATGGATATATCAAATGTTCCACCACCAAGATCATAAACTGCTATTTTTTTATCCTTACCACCTTTATCCATTCCATAAGCAAGAGCAGCAGCAGTTGGCTCGTTAATTATTCTCTGTACTTTTAAGCCTGAAATCTCACCGGCTTCCTTTGTAGCTTGCCTTTGAGAGTCATTAAAATATGCTGGAACAGTTACTACAGCCTCAGTTACAGTCTGACCTAAATAATCCTCTGCAGTTTTCTTCATTTTTTGAAGTACCATAGCCGATAATTCTTGTGGAGAATATAATCTCCCATCTATATCCACTCTTGGAGTATCATTGTCACCTTTGACAACTTTATAAGCCACAGTTTTCACATCACCTGATGACTCACTAAACTTATTACCCATGAACCTTTTAACTGAAGCGATTGTTTTTTCAGGGTTAGTTACAGCTTGCCTCTTAGCAGGATCACCTACTTTAATTTCACCATCTTCAACAAATGCTATAACAGACGGTGTAGTTCTTTTTCCTTCTGCGTTTGGGATTACAACCGGTTCACTTCCCTCCATTACAGATACACATGAATTTGTTGTTCCTAAATCTATTCCTATAATTTTACTCATAATTTATATTTTACTAAATAATGACAACCATTATGCCAATTTAATTTAAATGACATTATGTCATATTATTCATAAATTAATTTATGCTACTTTTGTTGAAAAGTAACAATGACTATCAATTCTAATCCTAGCAGAGTAACTATTAAGGTCCTTGAGCAAATGAAAAGCGAAGGTGAAAAAATTTCAATGCTTACAGCATATGACTACACTTTTGCTAAAATAATAGATGAAGCTGGAATAGATATAATCTTAGTTGGAGATTCTGCGTCAAATGTGATGGCGGGACATGAAACGACACTACCTATAACATTGGATCAAATGATTTATCATGCTAGTTCAGTTATTAGAGCTGTTAAAAGAGCTCTAGTTGTTGTAGACCTTCCTTTTGGGACATATCAAGCTGATTCAAAAGAAGCTTTAAAATCTGCAATTCGAATAATGAAGGAATCTGGAGCTCATGCTGTAAAGCTTGAGGGTGGTCATTTAGCAAAAGAATCTATTGAAAGAATAATACAAGCTGGAATTCCTGTTATGGGCCACTTAGGCTTAACTCCACAATCAATTTACAAGTTTGGAACATACACAGTAAGAGCTAAAGATGATATTGAGGCAAAGACACTCATAGATGACTCAAAAATGTTAGAAAAAATTGGATGCTTTTCTATTGTTCTTGAAAAAATACCTAATGTATTAGCAAAAAAAGTAGCAAAAGATTTAAAGGTGCCCATAATTGGAATTGGGGCAGGCTCTGGTGTTGATGGTCAAGTTCTTGTTTCACATGATATGCTAGGTATGAATAAGGATTTTAGTCCTAGATTTCTTAGAAGATATTTAGATTTAGATACTCTGGTTAGTAATGCTGTAAAGAAATACTCTTCAGATATTAAAAGTGGCAGTTTTCCTAATAAAGAGGAGCAATATTAAATTGGTAACCCAAGAATTAGATATCCTATTTGAAGATAATCATCTGATTATAGTCAATAAGCCATGTGGGGTTCTTGTGCAAGGAGATAAAACTGGAGATATACCACTACTTGAAATTATTAAACAATACATTAAAAAAAAGTATAATAAGAAAGGTAACGTATATGTTGGTCTTGTAAATAGAATTGATAGACCTACATCAGGAATTGTAATTTTTACAAAAACAAGTAAAGCCCTTTCTAGGATGAATGAAAAATTAAAGAATAGAGAAATTAGAAAAATTTATTGGTTGATAATCTCTAATAAGTTTGATTCTAATGAAGGATCACTTGAGGGCTGGTTCAAAAAAAATAGCAAACAGAATAAATCTTATATTTTTAAAAATGAGCAACTTAATTCTAAATATGGTTCATTAACTTATAAAAAAATTAAAACTTTTGATAATTACTGTAAAATTGAGGTAGATCTTATTACCGGAAGACACCACCAAATTAGATGTAATTTTTCGAAATTAGGATATCCAATTCTAGGTGATTTGAAATATGGATCTAAAAGATCTAATAAGGATGGTGGTATTTATTTACATTCAAGAGAAATAAATTTTACCCATCCCGTTTCAAAGGAAGAAATTAACATAAAAGCTGCACCTCCTATTTCAGGTTTATGGTCTATACCTACTTCCTATTAATTAAAAGTGCTTTTTCTTTAATTATAACTTGAACAGGTTTATTACTTATTTTACTTTCAAGCCAAGATATAATATCTAGATAAAGGAAAGCTCTTTTTTCATATGGATCATCTTCATATTTTTTAAGTTCACTATGGAGATTCCTTAAAAAACCTTTAATCTCTCCTGGATATATATTTTCTAAATCCTTCAAGTATTTAAGAATTGTTTTTTGGACCTCATGTAAATCATTCATTTTATCTAGATAATTATATGTATCCTTAATGATTTTATCCAGATTAAAGTCTAAACCTGCTTCCCAATGTGCAATCAAGTTAAGAACTCTTGTAAAGCACTGAAGGTCTTCTCTCATTTTAATATTTTTATTTTTCATGATCTTACTTAGGTATTTTATACAATTATCATAATCATCAACAGTAAAATACATACATGCAATTTTATAGTAAAGAAGCATGATGTGGTGATGATCTATAAAATTCTTATTTGTTTCAATTCCATCTAATACTTTAGGAATTATTTTGATTGATTTATTAAAATCCCCCTCTAAAACATGAAGATTAAATAGATTGTTGTATTTATAAATAAAGATTAATGCATTTAAGTTTTGATTCCTAGGAAATGAGCTACTCTCTACAACTCTTAATAAATCATTTAATCTGTTTTTGAATTTTGATGGATATTTTATTAATGCCAACGCCTCTAGCAAAAAATTATAACCCTTTAAATAAAAAACTGGATGAATATTAATCATTTCAGGTGTCTTATTAAAAGTGTCAATCCACTTTGAGGCATATTTGTAACTTGATAGAAAGTCTTGAATTAGTAAACTATACCAAACCCATATCTGATAATAAATAAGTGTCTCACGAAAGCCCAATTCTTCAACTTTAAAACTTTTAATTTTATGATTAAAAAATTCATTAATATCATTTGACTCATTATCACTCTTTGCATATCCTGCCTTAATTAATTTTTCATACAATTGTAAAGAAATATTTGAAAGGTTACTGTAAATGTCATTTTGTTCTTTTAAATGGTTAGTCTGAGAAACAAGCTCATTAGTTCTATTACTTAAACTTCTAGTTACATAAAGAGATTCAATAAGCTTTTCAAATTCTACAATTTCATATGCTGAAGCATTTTCATCATATTTTAAGGCAAAAGATTTAGCCTTATCTAATATTTTTAAACTTTGTTTATATAATCCTTTTTGATATAAAATTGTAGCAAAATCTAATTGACCTCTAATGTGAAGTTTAACATTTTTATGTTGAGGATTTAATCGTAAACTAATTAGGATTTGTTTATACAGGTGTGCTTTCAAGTTTGAAAGCTGAAGTTTTGAGACAATTTTTTTTTTTATTATTACATCATCTTTATATAAGCTCATTTTATCTAGTTGATTAAATAGTTTTAAAAACTTTGAATCTTCATTAGAATCCATTCTCCCTACATAGAGTTTAAATTGTCTTTTTTCAGACTTAGTTAGTGATTTTATTAAAACAAATAAATTATCTTTTAACTCATTAGTCATTGTATTAAAATTTAGATTAATATATTAATATACAGTTATTTATACTTAAATTATATTTATAGGATATTGTAAAATTAATATACTTTTTTTTAAGTATCACCATTTAAGTAATAATTTAGTGTGTAATGAAAAATCAAGTACAAATATTTGACACCACCTTGAGAGATGGGGAACAAGTTCCGGGGTGTAAACTTGATACTAAAAGTAAGTTAATTTTAGCTGAAAAAATTGATCATCTTGGCGCAGACATAATTGAAGCTGGGTTTCCAATCTCTAGTCCTGGAGATTTTAAATCTGTTGTTGAAATTTCAAGAATTGTGAAAAATGCTTCGGTTTGTGCATTAAGTAGAGCTAATGAAAAAGATATAGATGTTGCTGCTGAGTCTCTAAGAGATGCAAAAAAACCAAGGATTCATACTGGTATAGGGACCTCAGAGATTCATATTAAACATAAATTTAATTCAAACAAGGAGTCAATAGTTGAGTTAGCTAAAAAATCCGTTGCTCATGCTAAAAAGTATGTTGATGATGTTGAGTTTTATGCTGAAGATGCTGGAAGAACAGATAATGAGTTTCTAGCAAAGGTTTGTGAGGAAGTTATCAAATCAGGAGCTACAGTTTTAAACATTCCAGATACGACAGGGTATTGTCTTCCCAATGAATATGGTGAAAAAATAAAATTTCTTATTGATAATGTTAACGGAATTGATAAAGTTACAATTTCATGTCATTGTCATAATGATTTAGGTTTAGCTACAGCCAATTCAATTTATGGAGTTTTAAATGGTGCCAGACAAATTGAATGTACAATTAATGGAATAGGAGAAAGAGCAGGAAATACTTCTTTAGAAGAAGTGGTTATGGTTTTGAGACAACATTCTAATCTAGGATTAGATACCAATATTAACTCTAAACTATTATACGAAACAAGTTTAAAGGTTTCTGAATTAATGGGTATGCCAGTTCAACCCAATAAAGCAATTGTAGGCTCTAACGCTTTTGCTCATAGTTCAGGTATTCATCAAGATGGAGTAATTAAAAAAAGAGAAACTTATGAGATAATTGACCCCTTAGATGTAGGAGTTGATAAGTCATCTATTATTTTGACTGCAAGAAGTGGAAGAGCTGCTTTAGCTTTTAGAATGAAGGAATTTGGAGTAAATTTAAGCAAGAAGCAACTAGATGATGTATACAGTGAGTTTCTGATTGTTGCTGATAAAAAGAAAGAGGTAACAGAATCTGATTTCCCTTTAATGCTTAAGAATAAAAAAATTAAATATGACCAAGACACTATTTGACAAAGTATGGGATTCACACGTAATTGAAAAAATTAATGATGGTCCTGACGTTTTATTTATTGATAAGCATTTTATCCATGAAGTTACTAGTCCAGTAGCATTTGTAGGACTTAAAAACAGAAACTTAAAAGTTTTATATCCTGAAAGAACATTTGCAACTGCTGATCATAATACACCTACAATAAATCAGCATCTTCCAATAAAAGATAGATTATCAGCTTTACAAGTCAAAACACTTGAAAAAAACTGTAATGAACATGATATAGAATTTTGGGGACTTGGTCATAAAAAGAATGGTATTGTACATGTAATTGGACCTGAAAATGGTATAACTCAACCTGGCCTTACAATTGTATGTGGAGATTCACACACATCTACACATGGAGCATTTGGAGCTATTGCCTTTGGAATTGGAACCTCTGAAGTAGAAATGGTCTTAGCATGTCAATCAATTATGCAGCAAAAACCAATGAAGATGAGAATTAACATTGATGGTAAGCTTAATGATCATGTCACACCTAAAGACGTTGCTATATTCATAATTTCAAAATTATCATCCTCTGGAGCTACAGGTTATTTTGTGGAATATTCTGGTGATGTTTTTGAAGAAATGAGCATGGAAGGAAGAATGACAGTCTGTAATCTAAGTATAGAAATGGGTGCTAGAGGAGGGATGATTGCTCCTGATAAAAAAACATTTGAATATATCAAAGGGCGAGAGTATGCACCAAAAGATAAAGAATGGGATAAAGCAATCAATTATTGGTCTTCATTACAAACTGACAAAGGAGCAATTTTTGATAAAGAATATAATTTTAAAGGACAAGAAATTGAACCAATGATTACGTATGGAACTAATCCTGGAATGGCCATCCCAATATCTAAGTCTATACCTAGTTCTAAAGAATCTGATTCTAAATTATCTTATCAAAAAGCACTAGATTATATGGAGTTTAGTGAGGGTGATAAAATGATCGGAAAAAAGATTGATTATGTTTTTCTTGGTAGCTGTACAAATGGAAGAATTGAGGATTTTAGAACTTTTGCCAGTATAATTAAAGGAAAGAGAAAAGCTGATAATGTTGATGCATGGTTAGTCCCTGGTTCTCATAAAGTTCTTAAAAGCATTGAAGATGAAGGTATCTTGGAGACACTTACTGAGTCAGGGTTTAAACTAAGAGAGCCTGGATGTTCTGCTTGTTTGGCAATGAATGATGATAAAATTCCAAAAGGAAAATATGCAGTAAGTACAACTAATAGAAATTTTGAGGGAAGACAAGGACCTGGCGCTAGAACACTTCTAGCTAGCCCTTTAGTAGCTGCAGCAACTGCAATAACCGGTCAAATAACTGACCCGAGAGATATAATATAATATGGCCTACGATAAATTTAAAATATTGAATAGCTCAGCTGTTCCATTAAACATTGATAATGTAGATACTGACCAAATAATACCAGCTAGATTTCTAAAAGCTACTGAGAGAATAGGTTTTGGTGACAATTTATTTAGAGATTGGAGATATAAATCTGACGGTTCAACCATAGAATCTTTTCCCTTAAACAATAAAAAATATAAAGGAAAAATATTAGTTGCAGGTAAAAACTTTGGCTGTGGATCATCAAGAGAACATGCTGTGTGGGCTATATATGATAATGGATTTAGAGCTGTAGTATCAAGTTTTTTTGCAGATATTTTTAAAAATAATTGTCTAAATATTGGAGTCTTACCAGTTCAAGTTACAGACTCTTTTTTATCAAAAATCTTTTCTCAAATTGAAAAGGATCCTGATAGTATTTTTGAAGTTAATCTTGAAAATCAAGAGTTTACAATCTCAGAATCTGGCAAAAAAGAAAAATTTAAAATAAGTGTCTATAAAAAAAGTAACATGTCAAATGGATTTGATGATATTGATTATTTACTAAATAAAAAAAAGGAAATTTCTAAATTTGCAAACAAATCCAATTACTAATGGTAAGGAATTTAGAAATAATGGACACAACACTTCGTGATGGAGAACAAACATCTGGAGTATCATACTCTCCAAATGAAAAGCTAACTATTGCAAAACTACTCTTAGATGAGTTAAATATTGATAGAATCGAAGTTGCTTCAGCGAGAGTTTCTGATGGTGAACTTAACTCTGTGAAACAAATTACTAATTGGGCAAATGAAAATAAAAAGATTGATAGAGTCGAAGTACTTACTTTTTTAGATAACGGAAAGTCACTTGAGTGGTTAATCGAATCTGGATGTAATGTCCAGAATTTACTTACAAAAGGTTCTTTAAATCATCTAAAACACCAACTAAAAAAAACACCATCAGATCACTTTAAAGATATTTCAAAAATTATTCAAACTGCAGAACAAAATTTAATTCAAACTAATGTATACCTCGAAGACTGGAGTAATGGTATGAAAAATAGCAAGGAGTATGTTTTTGAATTTTTAGAATTTTTATATGGACAGAAAATAAAAAGAATATTATTGCCTGATACATTAGGAATTTTAACTCATTATGAAACTTATAACTTTATAAAAGAAGTTAAATCAAAATTTCCAAATTTTCATATTGACTTTCATGGTCATAATGACTATGATCTTAGTGTAGGAAACTCAATGGAAGCTGTAAGGGCTGGATGTGACGGATTGCATTTAACAATTAATGGAATGGGTGAAAGAGCTGGGAACACTCCTCTTTCTAGTGCTGTTGCTGCAATCAAGGACTTTCTTCCCAATATTAGTATTAATATAGAAGAAAAAAATTTGTTTAAAGCCAGTAAATTAATATCAACTTTTTCAGGTCAAACTGTATCTTCTAACAAACCAATTGTTGGTGAAAATGTATTCACCCAAACTGCTGGAGTTCATGCTGACGGAGACAATAAGAAGAATCTTTATTACAATAATTTAAATCCTAGTAGATTTGGAAGAAAGAGAAAGTATGCGCTTGGAAAAACATCTGGGAAAGCTAATATCAAAAAGAACCTAGATGAACTAGGTATAAAACTAAATGAAGAAGAACTAGGAATTATTACATCTAAAGTAATTGAGCTCGGAGATAAAAAAGAAAAAGTAACAATTGAAGACTTACCCTACATAATAAGTGATGTTTTAGATTATCCTGCTAAAAAGAAAAATATAACTATTGAATCGTATGTATTAACTCATGCTAAAACACTTAGACCTTCTGCTTCGTTATCATTGTTAATTAATAATAAACTTTTTCAAGAAAGTTGCTCAGGAGATGGTCAATTTGATGCTTTTATGAATGCTCTTAAAAGAATATATACTAGTCAAAAAAGAGATCTTCCTAAATTAATTGATTATGCAGTTAGAATTCCTCCAGGTAGTGATTCCGATGCATTTTGCGAGACTACTATTACTTGGGATACTGGTTCTAAAAAATTTAAGACAAGGGGACTAGATACTGATCAAACTGTTGCTGCAATTAAAGCAACTGAAAAAATGTTAAATACTGAATAAATATGAAGTTAAAAATAGCTGTTCTTCCAGGAGATGGAATTGGACCAGAAGTTACAAATGAGTCTATAAAAGTTCTTAATTGTATTGTAAGAAAATTTAATCATGAAGTTGAAATGAATGAGGGCTTAGTTGGTGCGATTGCCATTGATCATAATAATAACCCATACCCTGATGAAACTCATAAGTTATGCTTAGAATCTGATGCAATTTTGTTTGGTGCCATAGGAGATCCCAAATATGATAATGATCCAAAAGCTAAAATAAGACCTGAACAAGGATTACTTGAAATGAGAAAAAAGCTTGGGCTTTATGCGAATTTAAGACCGACTATAGTCTTTGATTCACTTCTAGATATGTCACCAATTAAAGAAGAAAGAATAACTGGTACTGATATACTCTTTGTTAGAGAATTAACAGGGGGAATTTATTTTGGAGAAAGAGGTAGAAAAAATAATGACAACTATGCATTTGATACTTGTCAATACTCTAGAGATGAAATAGTAAGAATTGCAAAAATGGGGTTTGAATATGCCCAAAAAAGATCAAAAAAACTTTGTTGTGTTGATAAGGCTAATATACTTGAGACTTCAAGGCTTTGGAGGGAAACTGTACAAGCTATGGAAAAAGATTATCCTGAAGTAACTGTTTCATATGAATTTGTTGATGCCGTTGCAATGCGACTTATTCAATGGCCTAGCTCATATGATGTGTTAATAACATCAAATCTTTTTGGAGATATTCTTACAGATGAAGCTTCAGTTATATCTGGATCAATGGGATTAATGCCTTCAGCATCAGTTGGTTCAAATAATGCATTGTACGAACCAATCCATGGTTCTTACCCTGAAGCTACAGGTAAAAAAATAGCAAATCCAATTGCTTCTATTCTATCACTTTCGATGATGTTAGACTATACTTATAATTTAAAAGATGAGTCAAACCTTATTAATAAAGCAGTTGAAAGCTCACTTTTAAATGGATATAAAACCTCTGATTTAATAAGCAAAAGTGAAAAAGCTTATTCAACTGATGAAGTAGGAGACTATATTGTAAAATTTATTCAAGACTACTAGAGAATATAGTCTGTTGAAATAAAGTTAGAATCGTTTGAGTCTAATAATTTTTTCAATATTCTATTGTTATGAACATTATCCTTTGAAGCCACAAATGTTCTTATTGAAAAGGCTCTTAAAGCATCGTGAACACTTAATGTGCTAACCGCAGAATTTTTTCTACCTGTAAATGGATAAATATCAGGACCTCTTTGGCAAGAACTATTTAAATTTACTCTGCAGACTAAATTTGCAAGTGTATCTATTAAAGGACCTATTGTCTTGGAGTCAGTCCCAAATAGACTAACCTGTTGACCATATTCAGAATTAGCCATATCATCTAGAGGCTTATCTATATCTTTAAAAGGAATAATTGGTACAACTGGTCCAAATTGTTCCTCTTCAAATACTTTCATAGAGTTATTAACTGGATACAGAACTGCTGGATAACAATAATTATCAGTCAATTCACCACCCTTATCGTTCATTACATTAGCACCTTTTGATACAGCATCATCAATTAAACCTTTAATATATTGAGGTTTTGAAGGCTCTGGAAGTGGAGTTAGGAAAGAATCTTTTTCCCAAGGCATACCAAACTTAAGATTGTCAACTGCTACAGAGAATCTCTTGTTAAACTCATCAGCAATAGATTCATGTACGTAGAGTACTTTAAGAGCAGTACATCTTTGGCCATTATATGACAAAGATCCTGAAATACATTCTTGAATCGTTAAGTCTAAATCAGCATCAGGTAAAATAATAGCAGGATTCTTAGCTTCTAGTCCAAGAACTAATCTAAGCCTGTTTTTATTAGGATGTTGATCTTGTAGAGCAACAGCGGATGAGCTATGCCCAATTAAAGCCAACACATCTACATAGCCAGTTTTCATAATAGGAGGACAAATTTTTCTACCTCTACCAAATAATATATTTACTACACCTGGGGGAAAGCATTCCTTAAATGCTTTCAGTAGAGGTGAAATAAGTAAGACTCCATGTTTTGCAGGCTTGAAAATTGTAGTGTTACCCATTAAAATTGCTGGGATAAGAAGGCAGAAAGTTTCGTTAAGAGGATAATTGTATGGACCTAGGCATAATACAACACCAAGAGGTCCTCTTCTAATGTGGGCATGAATTCCAGAGTCTTTCTCGAATCTTGAAGATGATCTGTCAATATTTTTATACTCATCTATTGTATCGTAGATGTATTTAACAGTTCTATCAAATTCTTTTTCAGAATCTGCTTTATTTTTACCTATTTCCCACATCAATAAATTAACTACTTGATCTCTGTGATCTTTCATTTTATCTGCAAATCTCTTCATACATTTAAGCCTATCTATAACTTTCATTGTAGGCCACTTTCCTTGACCTCGATTAAATGCGTTTTTTGCAGATTCAAGAGCTTCTAGGGCAGAATCAGAATCCATATCAGGGATTGACCCTAATAGAGTTGGAGAATAAGGTGTGTCTAGATTACTATCAATTGTAGAATACACCTCAGAGGTTTCACCATTCCACTTTTTTAATTTACCATCTACTAAGTATTCTCTGCAATGCAATTGATCAATCGTAAGGTTTTGTGAAGACATATATTTTATATTAAAAAACGTAAAGTTTCTGGTTTATCATTCAAATATTCTCCAAAGAAACCACTTTCTTTCATTTTTTGTGTTAGTTGGTTTAAATCTTTAGAAAACTTTAACTCTATTCCTACAATAGCAGAAGTATAGTCTCTATTGTTCTTTTTTACATATTCAAAAAATGTAATATCGTCATTTTCTCCAATTACATTATTTACAAATTCTTTTAAGGCACCTTTTCTTTGAGGAAATTTAACAATAAAGTAGTGTTTTAGATTTGAATATACCAAAGCTCTCTCTTTAATTTCAGACATTCTGGTAATATCATTATTACCTCCACAGATTAAAATACCTACATTTTTTTTTGTGAACTTCTCATGATACATCTCTAGAGCTGATATTCCAATTGCACCAGCTGGTTCAACAACGATACCATCTTTATTGTATAATTCAAGAATAGTTTGACAGATTTTACCTTCAGGTACAAGAAGCAAATCATCTAAATAGTCTTTACATATTTCAAAAGGAATTTCTCCAATCTTTCTTATAGAAACACCATCAACAAAATTATCTATTTTATTTAATCTAATAATTTTACTTTGTTGGATTGATTGAGACATAGCAGGAGCTCCCTCAGCTTCTACCCCAATTATTTTTGTTTTAGGTGATAACTCCTTAAAAACAGTTATTATTCCTGAAATTAAACCTCCTCCACCAATTGGAACAATTAAATAGTCAAAATGTTTATCAATTTGGTCTAAAATTTCAAGGGCAACTGTTCCTTGTCCTTCAATAACTTTAATATCATCAAATGGATGAATAAAAATTGTGTCATCAGAAAGATTTTTTTGAGCTTCTTTTTGTGCATCATCAAAATTATCTCCACTTAAAATGATTTTAATAAAGTCTCCTCCAAACATCTTTACTCTTTCTACTTTTTGCTTAGGAGTAGTTTCAGGCATATAAACAGTACCATGTATTTTTAACTTATTACAAGAAAAAGCAAACCCTTGAGCATGGTTACCAGCGCTTGAACAAATAATTCTTTTGTTTTTTGAATTATTAAAATCAACTGATTTAATTTTATTAAATGCTCCTCGAATTTTGAATGATCTAACCTTTTGAAGATCTTCTCTCTTTAGAAAAATTCTTGAGTTAAACTCTTCAGAGAGTCGTTCATTTAGAGTCAAGGGAGTTACAATGGAGACATCTTTTAAGTTCTCCGATGCAATTCTTACTCCCTTTAAATCAGGTAACTGCATTTTATTATAATGCTTTTTTCATTGAAGTCATATGCTGTCTCAACTCATCTCCAATAATTTCAATTGAATGAAATCTAATTGAATCATTAATCTCAATTAATTTTTTATTATCTATTGAATTTGAATCATTACTTAGTGAATTAGATCCTATAACACTATTATCAATATTTTTAAAGAAGTTTGATAAAAGTGGAATAGCTTCATTATTGAATAAATAACATCCATACTCCGCAGTATCTGAAATAATATTATTCATCTCATAAAGTTTTTTTCTAGAAACTAGATTAGCAATTAACGGAAGTTCATGAAGAGATTCATAGTAAGCTGATTCTTCTTTAATTCCAGCCTCAACCATAGTCTCATAGGCTAGTTCAACTCCAGCTTTAATAAATGCTACCATTAAAATACCATTATCAAAATATTCTTGTTCAGTTATTTCCTCAGAAGTGGGGCTAGTTTGTTCAAAAGCTGTTTGACTAGTTTTTTCTCTCCAATTTAAAAGCTCTTTATCATCATTATCCCAATCTTTCATCATAGTTTCAGAAAAATTACCCGATAAGATATTATCCATGTGTGTTACAAATAAAGGTGAAAGAATTGATTTTAACTCTTCTGATAACTCATAAGCCTTCAATTTTGAAGGATTTGATAATCTATCCATCATATTAGTAATACCACCATGCTTAAGAGATTCAGTAATTGTCTCCCAACCGTGTTGAATTAATTTAGATGCAAATCCAGGATTAACTCCAAGTTCAATCATTCTATTAAAAGATAGTATTGAACCTGTTTGAAGCATACCACATAATATAGTTTGTTCACCCATTAAATCAGATTTTACTTCAGCAACAAAAGAAGATTCCAAAACACCTGCTTTATGAGATCCAAGAGATACTGCATAAGCTTTTGCAGAAGCAAAACCGATGTCATTTATATCATTTTCCGGGTGTACTGCAATCAAAGTCGGAACTCCAAAACCTCTAAGATATTCCTCTCTTACTTCAGATCCTGGTGATTTAGGTGCAACCATTATAACAGTTATATCATTCCTTACCTTAATTCCTTCCTCAACAATATTAAATCCGTGAGAATAAGATAATATTGAATTTTTTTTCATGATTGGCATTAATTGCTCAACAACTGGAGAATGATTCTTGTCAGGAGTTAAGTTAATTACTAAATCTGAATTGGGAATTATTTCATCAAAATTACCAACATTAAAATTGTTAGTAGAAGCGTTTATAAAAGATTGCCTTTTTGAATCAATCGAAGATTGTCTTAGTACAAAAGAAATATCAAGACCTGAATCTCTCATATTTAATCCTTGATGTAAACCTTGAGCTCCACAACCAACAATTGCAATTTTTTTTCCTTTTAAAAACTTAACACCCTCAATAAATTCGGATGAATCCATAAATCTACATCTACCTAGTTGCATTAATTTTTCTCTAAATGATAAGCTATTAAAATAATTTTTCATTGTTTTTATTTTTGGTTTTTAAAAGTATTCAAAATTTCTGATATTCCCATCTTTTGTTTAGAAACAGCAATTCTTCCAGATCTTGTAAATTGTAGAAGTCCATATTTCTTAAGATCATTATATAGCTTTTCAGTATCATCTCTAAACCCTGTTTTCTCAATAACAAAATAGTCAGGATTGACAGTTACTATCCTAGCATTAGATTCTTTAATAATGTTTTGAATATGTCTCTCTTCAAAAAGAGCTGATGACTTCATTTTATAAAGAGCAGATTCTTGAAAAATAGTTTCACTATCAGTATGAAAAAAAACTCTAATTACCTCTACCTGTTTTTCAATCTGTTTAGATACTTTCTCAACTCCAGATTTAGTCATTTTTACAACTATTATAAATCTAAAAACATCTTTGATTTCACATTCGGAAGTAGTGAAGCTCTCAATGTTAATATGACGTTTTAGAAATATTGCTGAAAGCCTGTGTAGAAGGCCTACATTGTTTTCTGTATAAACTGAGATGGTATAATTAATTTTCTTTTCCATTTTAATTTAATCTAATATCTGATACAGATGCACCTGAGGGTATCATTGGGAATACGTTGTTTTCTTTCTCAACACATATTTCTAAAACATAAGGCTTCTTTGATTTAATCATTCTTTCAACGGCAGGCTTTAAATCCTTTCTATCTTTAACTCTTTCAGAATCGAGATAATAACCTTTTGCAATAGCCACAAAGTCTGGGTTTACCATTTCAGTTGAAGCATATCTTTTATCAAAGAATAATTGTTGCCACTGACGAACCATACCTAAGAAATCATTGTTTAAAATAACAATTTTTACAGGTATCTGTAATTGAAAAATAGTACCTAATTCCTGAATTGTCATTTGATAACCTCCATCTCCAATAACTGCTACTACTTCTCTATTTAATGCACCCATTTTAGCTCCCATTGCTGCAGGAAGAGCAAATCCCATTGTACCTAAACCTCCTGAAGTAATATTACTCTTTGATTTAACAAAATTTGCATATCTACATGCTACCATTTGATGTTGACCAACATCAGTAACTATAATAGCATCACCATCAGTATATTCATTTATTGCTATAATTGATTCACCCATAGTTAGCCCATCTTTAGATGGATTTAAGTCAGTCTTAATGACTTTTTCAAATTCAATTTTCATTAAATCATCAAATTTAGAGATCCATTTACTATGAGATTTCTTTTCAATTTTTTTTGTAATCAGTTTTAAAGATTCTTTACAATCTCCAATAACTGGTACATCTGTAATAATATTTTTATTTATTTCTGCAGGATCAATCTCAAGGTGAATTATTTTTGCTTGTGATGCATAAGTTTTTGGATCTCCTGTAACACGATCATCAAATCTCATCCCAATTGCAATAAGTAAGTCACATTTATTTGTTAGAATATTAGGACCATAATTACCATGCATTCCAACCATTCCAACATTTAAATTATGAGAAGTTGGAAGAGCAGATAAACCAAGAATTGTCCATGCAGCAGGTATTCCACTTTTTTCAACAAAATCCTTAAACTCTTTTTCAGCATTTCCTAAGATTACACCTTGACCCCAAACAATAAGTGGTTTCTTTGCATTGTTAATTAGCTTTGCAGCATTATCTATTGAATCATCACTTATAGTAGGTAATGGATTATAGCTTCTGATGCCTTTACATTTTGAATATTTAAAATCAAATAATTCAAATTGAGCATCTTTAGTTATATCAATTAATACTGGACCTGGTCTACCTGATTTTGCAATATAAAATGCTTTTGCAAAAATTTCAGGAATTTCAGATGCTTTAGTTATTTGATAATTCCATTTAGTAACAGGCATTGAAATTCCTATAATATCTGTTTCTTGAAAAGCATCAGAACCTAAAAGATGAGAAGGAACCTGACCAGTTATACATACTATTGGGGTTGAATCTATTTGTGCATCCGCTATACCGGTAACAAGATTAGTAGCACCCGGACCTGATGTCGCAATTGCCACCCCAACTTTACCTGATGATCTAGCATAACCTTGTGCAGCATGAATTGCTCCTTGTTCGTGCCTAGCTAAAATATGCTGTAACTTATCTTGAAATTTATAGAACTCGTCATATACAGGCATAATTGCACCACCTGGGTAACCCCATATTAGATCAACCCCTTCATTTAATAAAGAGTGAACTACAGCTTCTGCTCCACTTATTTTTTTATTTTTCATAGTTTCTATTGATCAGTAACACATCCTTTAGAAGCATTTGAAACCGATTTAACATATTTGTATAAAATTCCTTTATCAATTTTTGGTTCTGGTTTTTTCCAGTTTTTAATTCTATTAGTTATTTCCTTTTCTGAAATATCGACATGTAATATATTATTCTCAGAGTCAATAGTAATTACATCACCATCTTTAACTATAGCTAAAGTTCCTCCTTCATATGCTTCTGGAACAATGTGACCAACAACAAAGCCGTGAGTACCTCCTGAAAACCTTCCATCTGTAATAAGTGCAACATCTTTACCTAAGCCGGCTCCCATAATAGCAGAAGTTGGCTTGAGCATTTCAGGCATTCCAGGGCCACCTTTAGGCCCTTCATATCTTATTACTACAACCTCACCTTTGTTAACTTTAGATTCTTCTATTGCTGATAAACACTGAAACTCACTATCAAAAACTTTAGCAGGCCCAATAAATTTTAGCCCTTCTTTACCAGTTATTTTAGCTACACATCCTTCTTCTGCAAGATTTCCTTTTAAAATTTGAATATGACCAGTTTTTTTAATTGGATTTGAAATAGGAAAAATAATATCATTTGAATCCATATTTGGTGATTGAACTTCTGATAAATTCTCTTCAAGAGTTCTACCTGTAATTGTCATACAGTCTCCATGTAACAGATTATTCTCTAGCATATATTTTAATACTGAAGGAACACCTCCTATTTTATGTAAATCCTTCATCAAATATTTACCACTTGGCTTAAGATTAGCAATGAAAGGAGTAGAATCACTTATTTCTTGGAAATAATCAATGGATAAATCTAAATTAGCTGCCCTTGAAATAGCTAAAAAGTGAAGAACTGCATTTGTAGATCCTCCTAGTATTGTAATTAGTCTTAATGCATTTTCAAGAGATTTTTTTGTAACTATGTCAGAAGGCTTAATATCTTTCTCTATAAGCAATTTCATAGCGGAACCTATTTCAGCACATTCGTCGATTTTATCTTTACTTATTGCAGGATTAGACGAATTATATGGGAGTGACATTCCTAAAGCTTCAATTGCTGATGCCATAGTGTTGGCAGTATACATACCTCCACATGCTCCTGCACCGGGACAAGCATTTTTAATTACATTTTTATATTCATTATCATCAATTTTTCCAGCCACTTTTTCACCCCATGCTTCAAAAGCTGAAACTACATCTAACTCTTTATTATTGTAACAGCCAGAATCTATTGTACCTCCATAAACCAATATACTCGGCCTATCCAGTCTAAGCATGGCCATTAAAGCTCCAGGCATATTTTTATCGCAACCTACAACAGTTACTAATCCATCATATGCCATAGCTTGAACCACAGTTTCCATTGAGTCAGCGATAATATCTCTAGATGGAAGAGAATATCTCATCCCAAAAGTTCCCATTGAAATACCATCACTAACTCCTATAGTATTAAATATTAAGCCAACATAATCAGAATTGACTATACTCTCTTTTATCTTTACAGATAGATCATTTAAATGCATATTACAAGGATTACCTTCATACCCAGTACTAGCAATACCTATAAAGGGTTTATCAAAGTCATCATCAGTCAAACCAATAGCATGAAGCATAGCTTGGGCGGCTGGTTGAGAGTCATCCTTGGTTACTACTCGACTGTATTTATTATACATATAATATTGTTATTAAGGCTAAAATTATTACCAAGTTGCTATCTTTTTTAATGCATTTACAAAGTATAACTATATTCAAAATAATAAAATTATATTTAAAAAACTGATAATCAGATATATATAAATTAAAATATATTATACCCAAACATTAAATATCATTTTTGAATTTAAATAATTAAATTGAACTCATTATGGAGTACAAAGAAATTGATTACATAATTAATTCACAAATAAAGTTTACCAAAACAAATTCTAATTCTGTTAACTATAGAATTCAAATTTTAAATTCGCTTTTAAAAACAATTAGTAAAAATGAATTTAAAATATATAATGCTCTTAAGAAAGATTTGAATAAGCATGAATTTGAGTCATTTTTATCAGAAGTTCTTCTAGTTAAACAAGAAATTAAATTATTTACAAAAAAGCTTAAAAGGTGGTCAAGAAAAAAAAGAGTTGGTGGATCTATCTTTAATTTTCCTTCAAAAAATTATCTAATTCCAGAGCCTTATGGAAATACACTTATCATTACACCTTGGAACTATCCATTTCAATTATCATTGACACCATTAATAGGTGCCGTTGCTGCTGGAAATACAGTTGTGATAAAACCCTCAGAATTAGCGCCTAACACATCATCTGTGTTAAGAGAATTAATTGAAACTGTTTTTCCTCAAAATTTAGTTAGTGTAATTGAAGGAGATGCAGATATCGCTAAATATCTTCTTGATAAAAAATGGGATTACATTTTTTTCACTGGAAGCACAAGAATTGGAAAAATTATTGCTGAAAAAGCTGCAAAAAATCTAACTCCAATAACACTAGAGCTTGGAGGTAAAAGTCCCTGTGTAGTTGATTCGGGAATAGATATGGATAAGGTTGCTAAAAGGATTGTATCAGGTAAGTTTGTGAATTGTGGTCAAACATGTATTGCTCCTGATTATGTTATAGTCAATAAACATGTTAGAGATGAATTAATTTCAATGCTTAAAAAAAACATCATATCTACTTTTGGCAACTCTCCAATTGAATCAGATAGTTACGGAAGAATAATTAATACTAATAATTTACTAAGGCTAAAAGAAAATTTAAATAATCAGAATATAGAATTCGGTGGTAAAATAGATGAAAAGAATCTTTATGTTGAACCCACATTAGTAATTGATCCTGATGTTGATTCTGAAATAATGAAAGATGAAATTTTTGGACCAATTTTACCAATTTTATCGTATGAAAATGAAAACGATTTAGAGAAAATTCTTAATTCAAATCCATCTCCACTAGCATTCTACATTTTTTCAAAAAATCAAAAGTTTATCGACAAGCTAATTAACTCTAATAAGTTTGGAGGATGCGTAGTTAACGATACTCTTATTCATTATATAAATCCAAATCTACCATTTGGGGGAATTGGTCCCAGTGGAATGGGTGCTTACAGAGGAAAATTTAGCTTTGACACATTTACTCATTATAAACCTGTTCTTGAAAAAAAATCTATGATTGATCTACCTTTAAGATATGGACCCTACCCTAGTTCATTTAATTTTATAAAGAAAATACTCGAGAAAATTTAGCATGGAAAAAACTGTAAGTGAGGCTATTGAATTTAGAAGATCTGTTAGAAAGTTTGACCCAAGTAAAGAGATAGATACTGAGATTGTAAAAAAGTGTATAAAAAATGGAGTACTAGCTCCTACCAGTAGTAACCTTCAATTATGGGAATTCTATCATATTACTAATAAAGAACTCCTAACTAGTATTTCTAAAATATGTTTTAATCAGCCTGCTGCATCTACCGCTAAACAGATTGTTATAACAATAGTTAGAAAAGATTTATGGAAATTACGAGCTAATCAAAATATTCATTTTTTTAATTCAAATAAGGAAATTTTAAGTAGTAAGCAATATGATCAAACCAAAAAATACTATTCTAAAGCAATCCCACTTGTATATAAGGACTTCTTTGGTATACTTAGTTTTTCTAAATATATCTTTGCTTATATAGTTGGTATTTTTAAGGTAATGTACAGGCAACTAAGAAGTTCTGACACAAGAATTGTTGCTCATAAAAGCGCAGCACTTGCATCTCAAAACTTCATGATAAGTATGTCTGGATTTGGATATGATACATGCCCAATGGAAGGGTTTGACTCATTAAAATTAAAAAAGTTATTAAAGTTGAATATGAAATCTGAAATAAATATGGTGATTGGATGTGGTATTAGAAGTGAAGAAGGTGTTTATGGTAAAAGGTTTAGAATTCCTTTTGAAGAAGTCTATTTTCTAAAATGAATTACTTAGAAGATTCCTCTATTGATGATTCTAACCAATTTTTAAAATTTTCTTCAGATGTATATTGAATGGGTTCAGTTAATATCTTTCCAGAAGGAATCATTGCTACATAATATGGCTGTGATGCATTGTTAAAATTAATCTGTTGAAATAGAGACCATCTCCTACCAATACTATTAACATATTGAACATTTCCTGATTTATTTAAATATTTAAACTCCTCACCCTGAGAAAGCTTTGTTCTGTCGTCAACATACAAGGAAATAATTATAAAATTATTATCAAGCATATTAAATATTGCAGGTTTTGACCAAACATTTTCTTCCATTCTCCTACAATTAGCGCAAGCCCAACCAGTAAAATCTAGGAGAATAATTTTTTCATTTTCAACAGCATATCTTTTACCTTCTTCGAAATCTTTAAAACAATTAAGCCCAAGAGGACAATCATTAGCTTTATTTTCAATAGAATAAAACTCTGGAGGAAGAATACCACTTAAAAATCTTACATTCTTACTACTAATTAGACCAGAACTGAGGTATAAAGAGAAGAATAGGAAGATCCAACCAAAAATATTTTTGAAATTAATTTTGTTAGTTTGAGATTTAAAAAGATAAAATGATAGCATTAAAAATATGACCACCCAAATAACTATAAATATTTCTCTTTTTAAGATACCCCAGCCTTCTACCAAATCTGCATTTGAAAGAAACTTAAATGCTAATGCAAGTTCAATAAATCCTAGGGAAACCTTAAGCTTTTTTAACCAAATTCCAGATTTGGGTATTACTGATAAATACTTTGGATAGAATGCTAAAAAAGTAAAAGGAAGAGCTAAAGCTAGTCCAAATCCAAACATTCCAAACGAAAGCTGCATAGCTCCTGATTGAGCTGATGATAAAGAGCCTGCCAGTAAAGATCCTAATATTGGGCCGGTACAAGAAAATGAAACTAGAGCCAATGTTAAAGACATGAAAAATATTCCAACTGCTCCACCTTTCTCTGATTTTTTCTCTGAACCAGATATTATATTACTTGGAATAACTATATCAAAATATCCAAAAAATGAAATTGCAAATAATATGAATACTATAAAGAAGGTAATATTCACATACACATTTGTAGAAATAGTATTAAGGATATTAGGATTTAAACTATCAAATAAATGAAATGGCACACTCAATAATATATATATCAAAATAATAAACCCACCATATAAGGATGCTGAAATTAAACTACTATACTTGAGTTTATTTTGATCAATAAAATATGATACGGTAAGAGGTATCATTGGGAAAATACAGGGAGTTAATAGGGCTAAGAAACCCGCGAGTAATCCAAAAATAAAAATTTCAAAATAATTTGATGATTGTATTACGTCAAAGCTATTATAACTGGTTTTATCAAGTTCTAATTCAAGTGAATTATATTTTTTAATATCTTCTAACGTGACATTATCATCTTGAACTACTTTCTTGTTATTATCTAATATAACATTAAACGTCTCATTTCGAAAAATACATAATTCATCATCACATGATGAGTAGTCAATCTCTATTTTGATCTGATTAACATCTCTGTCAATTAGTTTTATTGATTGTTTAAAGGATGCATTTTGTTGAAAATAAAATAAATCCATCTTAAAAACATTGTCATAACCAACCGTGTATGGGTCTTCAATAAAAATTTCATTTGCTTGATAATCAGAATTCTTGTTTAAAAATTTAAAACTAGTGGCTATTGATCCTTCCTCTGGTGAGAATTGTGAATATAATTTCCATCCATCAATTATAACAGCATCAAAAGTAATTTCATAATCTAAATTACTTACTTTATTAACTTCATATGACCATGATACAGGCTCCTTCTCTTGAGAATTAAGTGAAAGAACTGAAATAATTGCAAAGAATATATTTTTAATCATTTCGCGTAATAATTAATAAGTTTTTATTCTTGGTCAATTTATGTGTTTCTGAAATGATAAACTTACCTGAATCTGAATTAAATATTTTTATAACCTCTTTAAAATTAAAATTATAGTCAATAAATAAGTGATGTATGTAAAACTCTAAGGGTTCTAAATTCAATAATTCGTCAATTTTTACTTTTATCATGTTATTGTCATCATCAAAAAATTTATCTCTTGTTTCTTTAATAATTGCATCAGCAAATATCTTAGTAGAGATTAAGTTATTTACTGTTGTTTTAAACTTTAACATAACATTATCATCAAATTTCTTAAACTCAGGAATGATTGAATTTCTAATAATATTTCTATAGTAATCATTTTTAGAATTTGAAGAATCCTCTCTGAAATCAATATTGTTAATTTCAGCATACACTAATATTTCATCTTTTAAAACTTCTAGAAGAGGTCTAAATAAATTATTTGCTCTTTCAGGAATACCTAAAAGCCCTTTTAACCCGGAACCCCTCATAGAATTAATTAAATATGTTTCGAGTTGATCGTCTAAATGATGAGCAGTTACTATATAATCAAAATTATGGATCACTCTAAGATCGTTAAACCAATTATATCTTAAATTTCTAGCACCTTCTTGAATACCAACTTTACTTTTTTCACAAAAAACTTTTGTATTAAATTTTGATGCATAGCAATTAATCTTATTTTTTCTTGACCAACTTAAAATAAATTCTTGATCTGAATTACTTTCTTCAGCTCGAAGATCAAAATTACAATGGGCAATAGAAAAATTTAAATTATTTTGAACAAACAAGTTTGCGAGGACCATGCTATCCACACCCCCACTTACAGCAACTAAAAATTTATATTGCTTAAGTGGTTCAATTTTATCTTTAAAAATTTTATTGATTTTATGTTCCACTGAGTAAAAATAACTAAAGTTTAAATAAATAAGTATGGTATTATATTATGGTTAAGATTTTTTTTCTGAACTTGTAGCATATAATTTATATTTTGAAAAATTCTTCTAGTGTAAATTTACCGATTGGAATAGCACTGCTTCCTATTATTTTTCTTGTATTACTTCTTAGCATAAACGTTTTTATTTACGGAGATGACTCTCTTAACGGAACAAATCAATTTATATTAATTTTATCAGGTCTTTTTGGTGCTTCTATTGGCTTCATATATAAAGTTTCATATAAAAAGATTCTAACTAGTATTTCAAACAGTGTTAAATCTGTAACTGGAGCATTGTTAATTCTTCTATTTGTTGGAGCATTAGCAGGTACCTGGATGATAAGTGGGATCATACCATCTATGGTTTATTATGGTCTTAAAATACTTGATCCAAATATTTTCCTTCCCGCTTGTGTTATAATATGTTCTATTATTTCGGTTGCAACCGGAAGTAGCTGGACCACGTCAGCTACAGTTGGAATAGCTTTAGTTGGGATTGGAAAAGCTTTAGGCATTCCGGCAGGAATGGTTGGGGGAGCTGTAATTGCTGGTGCTTATTTTGGAGATAAACTCTCACCTCTAAGTGATACTACAAATCTTGCTGCTGCTGTTACTAAAGTTGATTTGTTTAAACATATAAAATATTTAACATATACGACTATTCCGAGTATTACAATCACTTTTATAGTGTTTATCATTCTTGGATTTCTGCAAGTTTCTGATGGTACTACAGATAATACTTATTTGCTTACTGCTATTACTGAAAAATTTAATATTTCATTAGTTCTATTTATTGTTCCACTATTAGTGCTAATAATGATAATAAAAAAGACTCCTCCATTAATTGCTCTTGTTATTGGAACATTAACAGGTGCTTTATTCTCTATAATATTTCAACCTCAAATCATCTCTGAACTTTCTAGTGGATATAATTCTAGACTTATAGATACTTATGTTGTGATTATGGATACAATTACAGGACCTATAAATATTGAGACAAATTATGAGATACTCAATGATTTATTCTCAACAGGAGGAATGTTAGGTATGATGAATACAATATTCTTAGTAATTGGAACTATGGTATTTGGGGGTGTAATGGATGCAATTGGAGCATTAAATACTATTAGTAAGACACTTTTAAAATGGGCTGACACATCATTTAAATTATTTGCAAGTACAGTTGCTTCATGTTTAGCATTAAATGTAAGTGCTTCAGATCAGTATTTATCAATTGTAGTTTCTGGAAAAATGTTTGAAAAAGCGTTTAAAGATAAAAAGCTTGCACCTGAAAACCTTAGCAGAACACTTGAAGATTCAGCAACAGTAACTTCTGCACTTATCCCTTGGAATTCTTGTGGAGCATATCACTCCTCTGTATTAGGAGTTGGGGTTGGCGAATATTTTATTTATGCAATTTTCAATTGGATTAGTCCGTTCATGACATTAATATACGCTGCATTCAGAATAAAAATTAGGACTTTAGGAGATAAAAATTAATAATCTAACCTCATATTTGTATTTTTGTATAACACTATTTTTTTATGAGTAGCAAGAAAAAAGCCGATGTAAACAAATTTAAAGTTGTATTTGGCTACACTCTTCTATTTATCTCAATAATCCTTTTTACATCATTTATATCCTACATGTATAATTGGAGAATAGATCAAAGTAGTGTAGGCAGCATACTTGATAGGGATATTCAAGTAGAAAACATATTAGGTAAAATAGGTGCATCAATAAGTCATTTATTAATTTTTAAGTTGTTTGGAATTGCCAGCTTTATACTACCTGTAATTCTATTAATTTCTTCTTATTACTTACTATTTAATATGAAAATACTTGAATTAATAAAAAAAGTAAACTGGTTATTATTACTGATTATTTGGACTACATTATTGTCAGGATATCTTAATAATTATTATCCAATTCAGTCAGGTATAGTTGGAGTCGAAATAAATTCATTTCTTGAAACTTATATTGGGAATATTGGAATAGTTTTAATTATAAGTTTCATTTTTGTTTTATCTATAGCAGTTCTTTGGAACATAACACCATATTCGCTCTTCACATTTTTTAAAAGTATAACAATAGCAAATAAACAAAAAGATGAATCTTTAGAGAATGATATTGAAGAAAAAATATATTCTGATTCAGACATAGAAGATGAGTTAGTCTCAGAGTCAATTGAAATTAATAAAAATGAGTTAGAGTCAACCAAAGTAGCTGATGATAATATATCAATGGAAGTTGAGGAAATCAACTTTGAAGAGAAAAGCACAAAAGATATTAGTTTCAATAAAGTTGATCTAAAGAAATTTGATCCAACTCTTGATTTAAGCAATTTTAAGAATCCTAGTATTGATATTTTGAAAGATTATGGAGATGGAACAATTAAAATAGATCAGGATGAACTAGAAACAAATAAAAATAAAATAGTTGATACTCTCAAGAATTATAAAATTGGTATAAAACAGATTAAAGCTACTATTGGACCAACAGTTACACTTTACGAAATTATACCTGATGCGGGTGTTAGAATTTCAAAAATAAAAAACCTTGAAGATGATATAGCCTTATCTCTTTCAGCTCTTGGTATTAGAATAATTGCTCCAATACCTGGTAAAGGCACTATTGGTATTGAAGTTCCAAATAAGAAAAAGTCAATTGTGTCAATGAAGTCACTTTTATCTTCGAAAAAATATATTGAATGTGAAATGGAACTTCCTATTGCAATTGGAAAGACAATTAGTAATGAAACATTCATTGTTGATTTAACCAAGATGCCTCACTTACTAATGGCTGGTGCAACTGGCCAAGGAAAATCTGTTGGGATTAATGCAATCCTGACCTCTATACTTTATAAAAAGCATCCATCACAAGTTAAATTTGTATTAGTTGACCCAAAAAAAATTGAGCTTTCTATTTACTCTAAAATTGAGAGACACTACTTGGCAAAACTTCCTGAATCGGAAGATGCAATTATTATTGAAAATGATAAAGTCATAAACACACTAAATTCATTATGTAGAGAAATGGATAAAAGATATGAGTTATTGAAGGATGCTATGACTAGAAATATTAAAGAGTATAATACAAAATTTGTCTCTAGGAAATTAAACCCAGAAAATGGTCATACTTTTTTACCCTATATAGTTCTTGTAATTGATGAATTTGCAGATTTAATAATGACTGCTGGAAAAGAAGTAGAAACTCCCTTAGCAAGATTAGCACAATTATCTCGTGCTGTTGGGATACATCTAATAATTGCTACACAGAGACCTTCTGTAAATGTGATAACAGGATTAATTAAGGCTAATTTTCCTGCTAGAATTGCATTTAGAGTTACTTCTAAAATTGACTCAAGAACAATTCTAGATACTGGGGGTGCTGAACAACTCATTGGAAGAGGTGATCTATTGTATTCTCAGTCAAATGTGTTAACTAGAATTCAGTGTGGTTTTGTGGATACTCCAGAAGTTGAAAAATTATCTGACTTTATTGGTTCACAAGTGGGTTATCCAACAGCTTATGAGCTTCCTGAGTACTCTAAAGACGAAAGTGGATCTACATCAGATATTGGGATAGAAGATAGAGACTCGATGTTTAATGAGGCTGCTAGAGTTATTGTTTCTAATCAACAGGGATCTGCTTCTTTATTACAGAGAAAACTTAAGCTAGGATATAATAGAGCAGGAAGACTAATTGATCAGATGGAAGATGCTGGAATTGTTGGGCCTTTTGAAGGTAGCAAACCTAGACAAGTACTAATCTCAGATTTAAATTCATTAGAAACTCTATTGAGTGGAAACTAAAAATAAAAATTTTATAAAAGTCATTTTATTTCTTTTAGGTTTTTCAAATCTATTAGCTCAAGAATCTGCTATAGAAATTCTTCAAAAAGTAAAAGATAATTCTACCCTAATAGAAAATGCAAAGTATAAATTCATTATTACTTCAGAGTTTGAAAATAATCTTCTACCTATTAATGGAGTATTCTATATAAAAGATGAAAACTATTTCATTGATACTGAAGAAATTGATCAGATATATGATGGTGATAAATTTTATACAATTATTCATGAAAATCAAGAAATAATTGTCAGTGATAAAGACAATACCTTTTTTAATTTTACACCCAACCAGATATTTAATTATTTTTTAAATGGATTTGAATTAGAAATTGAAAAACTATTAAACAACTCTTATTTAATAATTGCAGAAAATAATCAAGAAGATATATTTTATTCAATAGTAATTAATAGTGCTAATCTATCAATTGAAAAAATTGAAATGATTGAAAAGAAAAGCAATGTGAGAATCAATAGTTTTTTAACATTAACTTATGATTATAATTTAATCGTTCCATTGTCTTTATTTAAATTTGATATTGCTAAGTATAAAAACTACTTAATAGTTCTTGAAAATTGAAAATTTTAGATAAATACATATTAAAATTCTATTTAAGCAGATTCCTTGGAATTTTTGCAATATGTTTTTTAATTTTTATAATTCAAACATTTTGGCTTTACATAGATGAGCTTGCAGGGAAAGGTTTAGATATTTTTACAATTGGAAAATTCTTTATGTATTTCTCACCAAAGCTAGTTCCACTAGTTTTACCACTTTCAATCCTACTAGCATCATTAACTACATATGGAACACTTTCTGAAAACTATGAGTTTATTGCAATGAAATCCAATGGAATATCTATAGTAAGGAGTATGATCGCATTACTAATTTTTCATGTATGTCTAGGTATTGGATCTTTTTACTTTTCTAATAATGTAGTAACATATGGTGAATTGAAATCTTATAATTTAAGAAAGAATTTAGCCAAATTGAAACCTACTTTAAGTATACGTGAGGGGATGTTTAATGATATTGGAAACATGAGTATTAAAGTTGCAAGAAAGTATGGTGATAATGAGCAATTTTTAGAAGATATTATTCTTCACAATATATCAGATGATGAAATCAATAGACTAGTAATAAAAGCTGAAAGTGGAGAAGTAAGAAATGAGAATGATTCATATCTTCAATTAGTACTCAAAAATGGTAATAGGTATGAAGATATAGTTACATCTTCTGTTGCAGAAAAACAAAAATATCCCCATACAAGAGCTTCATTTGAAGAGTATATATTAAATATTGATATTTCAGACTTTAACAATGTAAACCTAGATGAAGAAAACTATAGGTCAACTTATAAGATGCAGAGAGTAAATCAACTTAAAAAAAGTTCAGATACATTATTAAACAAATTTGAAAGCGATATGGATCGATTTGGAATTACTTTCATGCAGAGTCATACCATAAGAAAAATTCCAAATTTAAATCCTGATCAAATTGAATTTAACGAAATTGATATTAACAAGTCTTTTCTTAATCTTCTTGATAATCCAGAAATGTATCAGATTAACGGCGTTTTATCAATGGCAGATGAAGAGGTTGATTTATATTTGAGACAATTATCAAACAAAAAAAAGACATTTTTCTTGCAACAAAAACTTATAAATCTACACAAGCTTACTATTAATGAAAGATATAGTTTAATCTTTGCGTGTATTTTTTTATTTCTAATAGGAGCTTCCCTAGGAGCTATTATTAGAAAAGGAGGATTAGGGTTACCTCTAGTCTTGTCAATTGTAATATTTTTGACCTATCATTACATTGGTGTATTTGGTAAAAATGCAGCAGAAGACAATTCAATTAGTCCATTTTTAGGAAGTTGGATATCTACATTTGTAATTGCACCGTTTGCAATCTATCTGACTAAGATAGTTTCAACAGATAGAGGGTTTAATTTCACTTTATTTGATAGAGTTTCACAAATAGTAAACAAGCTTAAAATTAAAAAATGAGTAAAATAAAGTTGGACAAAATAGAAGATGCAATTAATGCTATTAAAAAAGGAGACATTATTATTGTTGTTGACGATGAAAATAGAGAAAATGAAGGTGATTTTATAACTGCTGCAGAAACAATTGATTCTGCAAAAATTAATTTCATGGCAAAAAATGGAAGGGGTTTAATCTGTGTTCCTATGTCTGAAAAATTATGCTCTAAATTAAGTCTTGGAAAAATGGTTCCCAACAATACTGATCCACTTGAAACAGCATTTACAGTATCAGTTGATCTAAAAGGAAATGGAGTTACTTCAGGAATATCTGCGTTAGATAGAGCTAAAACTGTGCAAGCATTAGTTGATAATAATACTAAACCTGAAGATCTTCAAAGACCCGGACATGTTTTTCCTTTGATTGCAAAAAATGGAGGAGTACTTAGGAGAACTGGACATACAGAGGCTGCAATTGATTTTGCTAGACTGGCTGGTTTTAAATCAGCCGGTGTTATAGTTGAAATTATGAATGATGACGGATCAATGTCTAGATTACCAGAATTAATCAAAGTTGCAGAAAAGTTTAATCTAAAAATAGTTTCGATTGAAGATTTGGTAGCTTATAGAATGAAGAATGATAGCTTAATTAGCAAAATTTTTGATGAAAAAGTTAAAACTAGTTTTGGGAATTATAGATTAAGAGCTTATAAGCAGACTAATAATGATCAAGTTCATATTGCGTTAACTCTTGGTGACTGGAATAAAGATGAACATATTTTAACTAGAATAAATTCATCAGTTGTTGATAACGATGTTACTAAAATATTATCAGGAACTAATGAAAAAAAATATGATAAAATCTTTTCTAAAATTAACAAAGAAGAAAAGGGTGCAGTAATCTTTATTAATCAAAATCAATCTTCTGAAAAGATAATGGAGAAACTTAACTCGTTAAGTAAAGATTCAGATAAACCTAAAATTGATTTTAGAGATTTTGGAATTGGAGCTCAAATATTACATGATTTAGATATCTCTAAAGTCAATTTACTAAGTAACTCTAAGCACAAACATCGTGTTGGGCTATCTGGTTATGGATTAAGTATAGTTGATTATACTAATTACTAAAAGTATCCATCCAAAGTTTTACTGCCATATAAGACACCATAATAAGAAGAGTTATTCTAATAACCTTGTCACCTTTCTTAACAGACCATCTGCTTGATAACCATGCACCAATAACTGAACCTAGAACCATCCATAGTCCAACCATCCATAATATTTTGCCATCTAAAGCAAAAATTAAAACTGCAGCAATAGAATATATAAATACAGAAAAAGCTTTAACAGAGTTTGTTCTAAGTAGATTCATTCTGTTTAATTGAGTAAGTAAAAGCATTATTACTATCCCTACACCAGCTTGGAGAAATCCTCCATAAATACCAATAAAAAAGAAACCAATTAATCCACCTATTAAATATTTTCCAGTAAGTCTTTCTGGTAAGTCTAATGAAGCTATTGATTTAGATCTAAAAACTATTATAATACCAACAGTTATCATAATAATAGCTAAAAATCTTTTAAAAGTATCTCCATCCATATCGATAGCAATTCTAGCTCCAATTATAGCTCCTAATGTAGCTACTAAACCAAAATATAATCCATAGGGATGTGTAACAATTTTCTTACTTCTATATCCATAACTAGCAACTAAAGCAGCAGAAATTACCATAAGTCTATTTGTGCCATTTGCAGTAGCTTCATCTAGACCCAAAAAAAGTATTAATACTGGAAGGGTCACTAGAGATCCTCCTCCTGCTAAAGTATTAACAACACCTGCAAAAAGGCCAATTCCTAGAAGAATTAAAATTGAATTTATATCTAGAAGCATGACCCTAAAAGTAAGACAATTATTTTTTGATTCACATGATGATTAAATTATTTTTTTATACCTAAAATCGTGTATATTTGCACCTGCATTGGAGAAATGGCAGAGTGGTCGAATGCGGCAGTCTTGAAAACTGTTGAGGGTCATACCTCCGGGGGTTCGAATCCCTCTTTCTCCGCAAATACCCTTGTAAGTCATTGATTTACAAGGGTTTTTTTTTGAGATATTTTAAAAAATTGAACAATAAAGTATATTAGTATAAGAGTAATTAAAAATTAATAGGTATTAAAACAACTATAACAACAAAATATATTATTTTTAGAACCCAAAGATGTCCATTACTCCAAAAAATATCGGCTTAGTCTCAGGTCCATTAGCGTTTATTTTAATTTTACTTTTTTTTCATCCTGAAGGACTAAATCCAGCTGCAAATGCTATTCTTGCATCCACAATATGGATTGCCATTTGGTGGATAACAGAGGCTATTCCAATAGCAGTAACTGCTCTATTACCAATTATTTTATTCCCATTAACTGGTGGATTAGGGCTTTCCGAAACAACAGCTTCTTTTGGACATAAATACGTTTTCCTTTATGTTGGTGGCTTTATTATTGCTATTGCTATACAAAAATGGAACTTACACAAACGAATAGCATTGAATATTATTAATTTAATAGGTACGAATGTTGTAAACATTATTCTTGGGTTTATGGTTGCAACTGCATTTATGTCAATGTGGATTTCAAATACAGCCACTGCCGTTATGATGCTACCTATTGCTATTGCAATAGTTGCACAATTAAAGGATGATCCTAATACAATTGAAAAAGAAAATTTAATTTTTGGAAAGGCTTTAATGTTAGGTATTGCGTATAGTGCATCCATTGGTGGTTTAAGCACATTGATTGGAACACCACCCAATCTAGTATTAGCAGGTGTAGTTGAGGAAACCTTTGGATATGAAATCACCTTTGCTCAATGGTTTAAATTTGGTTTTCCTATCTCCGTTGTTTTATTGTTTTTATGCTGGAAATACCTTACAAGTTTTGCTTTTAAGTTTAAACAAAAGAGCTTTCCTGGTGGAAGAGAAGAAATTAGTAAACAGTTAAGAGCTTTAGGTAATATAAGCTACGAAGAAAAATTAGTAGCTGGAGTTTTTGCTTTAACTGCATTTGCGTGGATTAGTCGCTCTTTTTTATTGAAATCAATTATTCCTGAAATTGATGATACGATTATTGGACTTATTGGTGCTATAGTAATCTTTTTATTACCCACTAAAAATAAAAAAAGACGCCTAATAAATTGGGATGAAGCTGTAAAATTACCTTGGGGAATTTTATTATTATTTGGTGGAGGAATGGCATTAGCTGCAGGTTTTAAAGATAGTGGATTGGCATTATGGATAGGTTCTCAGATGACTTTATTAGATGGTGTTTCTTTATTTTTATTGGTCTTTATTTTGATTGCTGCTGTTAATTTTTTAACAGAAATTACTTCAAACTTAGCGACTACAGCTATGTTATTACCAATTTTATATCCAATGGCAATAACAATTGATGTACATCCATTTATTTTAATGGTTTCTGCAACAGTAGCTGCTACATGTGCATTTATGTTACCAGTAGCAACCCCCCCTAACGCAGTAGTTTTTGGGTCAGGATATTTACGAATACCTGATATGGTCAGAGTAGGTATATGGATGAACTTACTCTCAATTATACTATTAAGTCTTTTTGTATACTTTTTACTTCCAATTTTATGGGATTTTGATCCATTAGTTTTTATAGTTCCAAAGTAATAGTCAGGGTTTTTTTATAGCTTTATATATGAGGTATTTTTTTGCTATATTAATATTTTTAATAATTTCATCTACTGGATTAACTGGTCAAGAAGGAAGTAAAATTGATCTTAATAATGTTAATGTAGGCACAAAAAGACTTCCAACAATTTTTTTATTTGGTGAAGAATACACCTCTAGAGATAGAAATGAACTAATTAGAGGGATACTAACATCACAATTTTACAGAGAAAGTTTAAAGATTGTAATAAATCTTCAAGAATTTATTTCAAAAAGAGAATTTAGTTTTAGACATAGTGGACCTATTGAAATTAACATAAATGGTAAGAAGTTAAAAAATCAAAATGGATATAATACTTCATCACTTTATGGCCAAGGAGCTGACTCCAGACTGCTAGGTCTAATAAATAAAGTAAATAATGTTAGAATTGATAGTAGTTTAACAGGAATAATAAAGAGAAAAGCAATTGGAAAACAAATTAAATTAACTGAGAAAAGTATTGAGAAACTTATAAATGAGATGAAATTAGAAGTTAGAGGAGATACAATAGTTCTTCCTGAAATTGATAAGGCAAATAAAAAGAAAGAAAGAGAATTAAATAAGCTTTTTAGAATAAAGAAAAGACTATATAAAGAGTTTTCAGGAAATCCACTTATTGAAATAAAAATTTCTACTAATTAATTAATTTAAATTTTATTTTATCCCCATTTTTTAATTGAGATAAATTATTTAAAGATTTCTCATTTAATTGAAGAATTCTATTATATCCACCTGATGTTTGACAATCTCTATGAAGAGCTATAATATTTCCAGATGGAGTCAACTGAATTGTTCCTGGTAATACGGGAGATGAAATAATTGACTTTAAACCAACCTGAAGCTTTTCATTAAAATTATACCCCATTCTATTATTGACACCTATCGTAAATTTTTTATTAAATAATATATCTAAAGAATCTTTCTTTAGCATACAAAATTCTGGTCCTTTAGAAACATGTAAAACACTATCTGTTTTAAATACTGATTTACAGTCAAAACTAAAATTTGATTTATTATTATTAATTATTTTTATTTCATCTCCCTTTTTAAGAAAATAGGATGAAGTTATACCCTTAAATGAAGATTTACTTCCAAGAATTGATTTTATATCAATACCTCCAGAAATTGCTAGATAGCATCTAGCACCACTCTTTGTATGATTAATTTTAAGAGTATCACCTAATTTAACATGTATAGGTTTATACATTTCAATTTTATCATTATTAATTAATGAATTGAAGTCACCACCAGTAATTGATAAGGTATAATCATTATTAAAAAGTAAGGTGGGTCCCATTAAGGTTATTTCAATAAGAGATTGACTTTCCTTATTCCCAATAATTTTATTTGCTAAACCAGCACTCTCATTATCCATAAAACCTGAATAGGGAACACCTATATTTCTATATCCAAACCTTCCATTATCTTGAATACTGGAATAAAGTCCTGGATCAATCACTTTAATCATATTGTCTGAAAATTAGGTTTAATAGATTTATTATTTTTGATTGATTCATATCTAGATTTAGATATCTCAAAAAATTTTATTTTATCACCAGGCTTGGCAAAGCAAGGAGATTTATAGTTTAAATCAAAGAAGTTTATAGGGGATGAACCTATTATATGCCACCCTCCAGGACTGTCCTGAGGGTAAATACATGTTTGATTTAACGCTAGTCCAATTGATCCCTTTTTAATATTTAGAGAAGGTCTTGGTTTTCTTTCACAGTAAAGTCTATTATCAGTATTTCCTAAATACATAAAACCCGGCAAGAAACCCATAGACATTATATCGTATACTTTAGATTTATGTATTTTAATAACATCTTGTTTAGATAAATTTTTTGATTTTGAAAATTCCTCAAGATCAGAAGCATAAGAAGGATCATAACATACAGGAACCTCCCATATTTTACTTTTTAGTTTATTTTTAGTTTTCCCTGTCTTTATACTCTTTACTTTAATATAGAAATCATCTACTGAAATTTTATTACTATCAAAAACTACAAGTAATGAATTTATAGATTGAACTGTATCAATCAAATATTCTTTATAATCAATTTCAATTTTACTTTTTAGGGAAGAAAGAACTTGAATTAAGTCTGAGTTAATATCAGAATTATAGGTAATTAGGATAGAATTTGAGCTATAAATAAAATATTTCATAATATCATCTATTCTTAAAAACTTTATTTATTTCTTTAAGAATTTTAATAGAGTTGTTTGTGTCTGAATGAACACATAATGTATTAAATTTTATTTTATATGTATTTCCTGAAACTGTCTTAACAATATTTGATTCTATAACACTTTTAATATGTTTAATAACCTCTTTTGGAGTATTAATTAAAGCATAGTCTTTATCTCTAGAAACTAAACTTAGATCATCATTGTAGTTTCTATCTGCAAAAACTTCATAAATTATTTTAAAACCTCTTTTTAAAGCTAACATCTCAATCTCAGACTGATACGGAACATATAATGAACACCTTTCTTTATAATCCTTTATCGTATCTAGATAAAAATCTGCTACATCTGAATCATTAATCATTTCATTATATAATGCACCATGAGCTTTAATATGATTTATTTCTTTACCATATGAGCTAGCTATTTGCTCTAATGAATTAATTTGATCAATTATACTATGTGAAAACTCTGAACTTGAAATTTTTATTTTTTTTCTTCCAAAATTTAATCTATCAGGATAGGATGGATGTGCTCCAATTTGCACATTATTTCTTATTGCAATTTCTACACATTGAATCATACTTTCATTGTTTCCTGCATGACCACCACACGCAATATTACAAGAATTTATCAAAGGCATAATGATATGCTCATTATTTAAACCTTCTCCTAAATCACAATTAATATTTATCATTAGAATAGAGAAATTAAACCTTTGATTCCTAGTACTAAAGAAATAATTACTATGAGAAAACCAAATATGTTTTGGTATTTATAATTGAATTTAGAACTAATTATATTCTTATCATTGATTAACCACAAAAGTATTATTGCAATTATGGGCAGTAAAAGACTATTTGAAAACTGAGCAAATTTTATTATTTCTATAGGATTAATTTTAATCATTGATACAAATACACCTGTGATTAAAATAAAAATCCAAACGAGTCTAAATCGTTTACTTTTAAGTGAATTATTCCAACCAAAGCAGCTTTTAGCAACATAAGCAGCGGCTAATGGTGCTGTTATTGATGAAGTTATTCCAGAGGCAAACAAACCTAATCCAAGAAAATAAATTGCAAATTTTCCATATAATGGCTCTAAGCCTTTAGCTAGGTCAATAACTCCAGTCACATTTTGATTAGAAACTGATGCAGCAGTAATTATTATTGATAATGAAACTAGACCTCCAAGAAGGATTGAAATAAAACTTTCAATTCTTGCTACTTTAAGTTTTTCAATTGAATTCCATTTTTCAGATACTAATGATGAATGAAGAAAGATATTGTACGGAACTACAGTAGTTCCAATTAGACCTAAAACAACTATCAAATTACTTGAGTTGACCTGAGGTTTAAAAATACCTTTTAAAAGACTAGTTATATCAGGTTTTGTCATTATAGCAGTAATAAAAAAAGATATACTCATTACTATGACAAGCGATATCAGAGATTTTTCTAATATTTTATAATCACCTTGATAGAGTATTACAAATGCTATTAAACCAATAAAGACAGGAATATAATTGATAGATTCATAATTAATAATTGCAGAAATACCAAGTGATGCCCCTGTTATATTACCAGCTTCATATGCAGTATTTCCAATTAATATAGAAGAAATAATAAGTAATATTATAAATCTATTTAGAATCTTAGATTTTATTGAAGTTCTAATAACTTCAGCTAGGTTCATTCTTGTAACTAAGCCTATTCTAAGTGACATTTCTTGAAGTACAATTGTAGAAAATGTAGACAAGATAATTGCCCAAATTAATGAGTATCCAAAAGATGCACCTGCAATAGTGCATAGAGTTACAGTTCCAGGTCCAATGAATGCTGCAGCAATTAAAACACCTGGTCCTATATCTCTAAGCCATTTCATTATGGAACTTGAATCTTATCCCCTAGTAATATTGCATTTAGAAACAGTCTATTTGTGCCATACCATGAGCCTCTAAAATTCGGATTGTCAGAAAACAATACTGCTCTTCCGTTTCCAATTTTAGATACTAATAAAGAAATTGTAGAATTAAGTTTTTCTGCATTATTATCTGTTATAAAGCCATCTATTAGGGGATCGTTAGTATACCTAACAACAGAAGAATATTCATTATCTGATGGTTGAATCCATACAGTATTATTTCTGTATACAGGAATATTAGAATTCTCATAACCAAATCCAATTGGATGTGTCAGATCAACATGGGCATTAAGGATAATACCGCCAATCCTCTCTTTACCTCTATTATCTTGTGCATCAATATATGGTTGATAATCTTTTCTATCCTCATCTTTATCTGATTTAAGTAATTTTTCATTTACAATTCCATTATCAATAAGGAATTTTGAACCAGAGCCTATTGAAATAATTGTATTGCCATTACTAGCCCAGTCTTTAATTTTCTTTATTTGATCTTCATTAAAATCATAACTCCCAGATACTATTACCATTGTTGTGTAGGTATCCAAAGAAACTCTATCAAAATTTCTAATAGGTATTTTTGAAATTGGCATTCCTACTCTCTGATCTAAAAGATGCCATACTTCTCCTGCTTCATAAGATCTAACTCCAGTTCCTACTAACATCATTGCTTTTTGTTTTTTTAAAGGAGAAACATATCTACTTCCAAGATCAATTCCACCTGAACTTAAACCAGAAGGAGCAGAATAAATATTTACTTGAAATTTATTCTGAATATTTTCGAGTTTATTAAATAATTCTTTTGAACTAATTTTTTGAAGACTTACTGGAATTACTAAAGATCCATAATCAAATGGAATAAGTCCACTAGAAGTATTTATGGTAAATGGCTTAAAAGCAGTTGATACTAAAATATCACTGTTGACTAAACTGTTAATTACTGCTGGAATATTATAATCAACAGAATTAATTATATAGGCATATTCAGATTCATCTATTTTATTTACGGTAAATAGATTATCAAGATTATCAAGTTCAACACCTTGAATATTTTTTGATGAAGAATTATAATCAATATCGTAAAAGTTAGCAATTGACCAAGCTGAAGCATCATAAAAAACACTATCTCTAAATTCAGTATTAGTCTCAAAGATGGATCTTACAGTTCTATAATTCTTTTGTTTTGTTGGAACAAAGAAATTATCATTGTCTTTTAATACACTTATATCATGAATCATTAATTTATCAATAAATGCTTTAGTCTTATTTCTGTCTTTTCCCATTTTGAAAGAGTACCCCTTAGTTCTTTTTTTGTCTGCATCTGTTAATGCTGAAGCAAAAAATCTTTGCTGATACTCCATTAATTCATCTTTCATTTCAACAGATGCCTTTATAGTGGTCATCCCTGACACATATTGGTTTCTTATTGTAAAAGGAAATGTAATTTCTCCAAATTGAGTTACCTGTTTATGACCTCTAGAGCTTGCTTGTTCAAATAACATACCTATTCCACCCATTAAATCACCATATGAAGAATGATACCCTGGATATGTCTTATCAAAAGCTTCTTTTGAAAAATACATCGACCCTATTTCGTCTAGACCTTTGGCAAAAGATTCTCCAAATAATCTTTCAAAATATTCATAGTTCTCTTGGGGTATAACAGGGTCTTTTGCAGCATGAGTTTTCCATGGTACAAAAAAATAAGTACTATTAGTTCCCATTTCATGAAAATCCATTGTTACATTTGGATACCAATTGTGATGAAAATCAATTTTCCCTCTAGTCTCTGGGTGAATTCCAAGTAATACATCTCTATTTAAATCAAACCAATAATGATTTGTTCTTCCGCCAGGCCAATATTCATTGTGTTCAGCATCCTGAGGATCGTCAACAAGAGGTGAACCTTTATAACTATTTACCCATTGAGTATGTCTATCTCTACCATCTGGATTTATTGTAGGGTCAATTAATACTATTGAATTTTCTAAGTACTCTTCAACTTCTTTTGATTTAGAGCTGATTAGTGTGTATGCAGTAAGCATTGCAGCTTCTGAACTAGAAGGTTCATTTCCATGAACATTATATCCAAGATTTACTATTATAGGAAAATCTGTTGGTTTAATAGATTTATTATAATTTTCATCATCTGGTTTTATATATGAAAGATGTGATTTCCTTATTGTTTCTATATTTTTGATCTTTTCAGGAGAACTTACTATCAAATAGATTAGTTTTCTTCCTTCATATGATGTTGCATAACTAAACATATCTGCTTTATCTGAAACATTTGATAAATATGTCATATAAGAAACAATTAAATCATGTCTTGTATGCATTTCACCAATAGGATAACCTAAAAACTCTTCCGGAGATTTTATGTTTTCATCAAAAGGAGCATATTTTTCATAATAATAATCTTGTGAATAAAGTGAGCCTAAAAATATAAGGTTAAGTAAAAGAATCTTTTTCATAATTTTTGTTTTATTTATTAATACCTGGAAGTGAACTTGGGGCTTTTTCTTGCCAGTTAAAATTTTCAGATTTTTTTTGTAATGGATAAATTTGATTTAAATTATCACCATTATATAATCTACCGTTTTTCATAACCATTTCAATAGAACTTGTGTTTCTTATTTCATCCAAAGGGTCCTTATTAAGAATTACTAAGTCTGCTAACTTTCCTTTTTCTATTGATCCCAGTTCTTTATCAAGTCCAATTGCATATGCTCCTTGAATAGTAGCAACCTTTAGCATATCATGATTTGATATACCACCTGAAGCCATACTCCATAATTCCCAATGATAACCAATTCCTTCAAACTGACCATGTGAACCAACTCCTGCAATACCACCTTGTTCTACAAGATCTTTCACAAATACACTAAACTCTTCAAAGGCATATTCATCTTCATGAAACCAACCAGCTTTAATTCTTCTTTTTGAGTCTAATTCATCTTTAGGAGTGAAAAACTTTACTTTTTCATCATTATGAATATCTTCTGTTGCAAAATAATAATTCTCAGCCCATGGTCCTCCATATGTAACTAAAAGTGTAGGAGTGTAAGCTTTTTTAGTAAATGCAGTTAAACCAACAATATCATCGTACACTGGATATATTGGATGATTATGTTCTTGACCTGGATATCCATCTATAGTTTCAGTTAAATTTAGCCTTAGATTTAAGCTTCCTTCAGTTGTAGGCATTATTTCTTGCTCCCTAGCTGCCATTAGAATCCATTGTCTTTGCTGCCTATTTCCTGCTACATACATTTTAATTGTTTTTGTATTATAATATTTAGAATATTGTTTCATTACGTCTCTTGCATCATCTAAGCTTTTAACATTGTAACCCCAATATCCTAAACCTGGACCAGTAGAATAAACTCTAGGACCCAAAATCATACCCGTTTCAACCATATCAGCATAAGTAAGAACATCTGTAGTTGCAGTTTGAGGATCTCTGGTTGTAGTAACTCCATTAGCAAGATTAGCTGCATAAGATGCTGGCTGATATCTATGTAGTCCCCATCTAGGCCACATGTGTGCATGAGTATCTACAAATCCAGGCAAAATAGTTTTACCCGTCATATCCATTTTTATAAGGTTTTCATCTTCAATCATTATTTCTTTGTCACTAACTTCAATAATTCGATTATTCTTAATATAAATCTGTCCATTCTGAATTATTTGATCGCTATTCATTGTTATTATTTTTGCATTTAATAATAAAATTGAACTATTAGGTATATCTCTATCTACATTTACCTCAATTTGAATCTCATCAGGTGAAAATTCATCAGTTTTATCCTCTTCAGAAACCTCTTCAGCTAAATCAGGGTCTAATTCTGCAATCTTCTCTACTAATTCATCTTTTTTCTTTTCCTCCTCTGACTTTTCATTGTCTTTTTTTTCTTGCTCCTTGTCAAATTGTTCAGCATCATTCAAATCATATGTTAAAAAAGAATTTCCAATAGACCAGTTTATAGACTCAGAATCCTTATTCCATGAAGGAAATTCGCCACCAATCTTTGTTAATTTTCTAGCTGGAAAGGATGAGGATTTAGGGTTAGAAACTGAAATTTTTAATGACTCTAAACCAGTATAAGGAATAGTAAAACTGTATATATTATTGTTTATTTTCGCTAAACCTTTAGACCCATCTGGTGAAATTAAAATTAAACTCGCATTTGATGGTCTTTTTGTATCTCCAGATCCATAAGGAGTTGTCCCAGTGACCTTAATGATATTTTTTTCATCAGTACCATCCCATTTAATTGAAACCAGACCTTTAGAGTTACCAAAAAGATAAATTCTATCTTTTCCATCAACAAAATGAGGATAAGATCTTCCTTTTGAGTCACTAATGTAATTAAGTTGACCACCTTTTGAAGAAATCCACATAATTTTTTCGTTTGATTTAAATGCCCCAGGACCTTCACTGCTTCTATAATTTCTTGCATCCCCTATTGTAAATACAATTCTATCACCAGCTGAATTCCATCTAGGATTCATATAAACCCCATTTATTCTCCTCTCATTACTTTGAGTTAATAGAAAAGGTTCCCTTTTCCCATCTGATCTCACTTTATATAATGAACCACCTATGTTATCATTCCATGTTACAAAAACTATTTCTTTACCGTCGGGACCCCAGTTAGGCATTGCTTCAATTGTTTCATCTTCAAAAGATGTCAACCTAGTTATTTGATTTGAATCTAAATCCATTACATATAATTTATTTAATGCTGTAAATGTGATTTTTTTATTATCCGGAGATACAGATGGATTTCTAATTTGATTAACAATCATAGATTTTTCATCTGAGATTTCATAGTCAAACTTTAATTCAGGACCTACTTCTATAGTCTCATTAATCTGAAAAGGTATTTCATATGATTTACCTTCATTTATATCAATTTTATTTATTTTTCCTCCATATGATAAAATTAAATTTTTACTATCTGGTGTAAAAGCCATATTTGGAAGAACTCCCATTGTTGCTTGAGATTCCTGATCATCTTTTTGGACAGGAAAAGCAAGCCATTTTTCATATCCAGTCTCCAAATTACGAATTCTAAGAGCAGTTTTGTCCTCATATCTAGTACCATATACTAGACTCTTTCCGTCAGGTGAGAGGGTTGGTGTAAAAGCTGAACCAAATCTTGATGTTTCTCTTTTTATATCTCCTGTTTCTCGATCATATTTTGAAATTTGATATTGAGGAAGACCTGCATTATACTGCCATGAATTAGTTCTATTTGCATACCATATATATCTGTCATTAATTCCTACTTCAGGTTGAACTATTTTTAAAGATGATGGCTTATCAATTAACTTAACTCCATTCCCACCATCCTTATGGTACATGTATAGCTTTAGGTTTCTTCTTCCTTTAGAAACGATTAAATAATCTCCATCTTTAGACCAATCTGCAAAGGCAGTCTGATTATCTTTTTCCTTTGTTATTTGAATTGAATCGTTTGAATTTAAATCTCTAATCCAGACATTATTTCCTCCACTTTTATCACTTACATAAACAATTGACTCTCCATTAGGAGAATACTTTGGATGAGAATCAAATGCCATTCCTTTAGTTATACGCTTAGCTTTACCTCCAGATATTGGAATTGAATAAATATCACCAAGAAGATCAAAAACTATTGTTTGTCCATCCGGACTAACGTCCAAAGACATCCATGAACCAGTATCTGTGTTCAAATCATAAAATCTCCCGGGTTTAATAGGTAAATTTTTATTAGATTTTTCTTTCTTTTCTTTTTCTTCAGTTTTGTCTTGAGCAAAAATAATATTTGAGGAAATCATGAAGATTAGAAGTGAATAAATAATTTTTTTCATAACAATGGTTTTTATAAATATAAATGTTTTTAGAATTCTTTTAACACTTGTGATATAAGTAATTAGTTATATTTGGTTCAAAATAAATCTTACTTAATGAATATGAATACTTCACCTTTAGTCCTATTCTTATCTTTATTTTTCATAAATAGTATACAAAGTCAAAACTACTGGCAACAAGAGGTTGATTATAAGATTACAGTAGATATAAATGCAAAGAATAACTCTTATAAAGGAGATCAGGAGATAATCTATACCAACAATTCACTAGACACTTTAAATAAAGTCTTTTTTCACTTATACTTTAATGCATTCAAAAAAGGGAGTGATATGGCTGTAAGATTAAATAATGGAGATGATATTAACACTAGGTTTGATGTAGATATAAGCAAATTAAAGCCAGAGGAAGAAGGGTTTCTAAGTGTTACCAATCTTAAACAGGATAATGTCAATGTTGAAACCTATTTATCTGATACAATTTTAGAGGTAACACTAGCCAGTCCTCTTTTACCAGGAAGCTCATCTGTCTTCACAATGGATTTTAAAGGTCAGGTACCTATAACTATTAGAAGAGCTGGAAGAGATTCTCCAATGGGAGTAAAGTTTTCGATGGCTCAGTGGTATCCAAAAATGTCAGAATATGACTATGAAGGCTGGAATACAGCCCCATATACTGGAAGAGAGTTTCATGGTGTTTGGGGAGATTTTGATGTTACTATTAAAATTGATGAGGAATATATAGTTGCTGCATCTGGATATCTTCAAGAAAGTGACCCTTCAAATTTTAAGCTTGGTATTAAATCTGGAAAAAAGAGAATTTGGAATTTTCTAGCTCCAAAAGTTCATGATTTTACTTGGGCTGCTGATCCTGATTATATTCATGATATTTATCAAGGAGCTAATGGAGTACAATTGAATTTCTATTATAAAAATGATCCTGAAATAATCGATAATTGGAAAGCTTTACAGCCAATTACTGCTGAACTTTTAAAATTTTTCAATAAAAATATTGGAACTTATCCATATAAGCAATATTCAGTTGTTCAAGGAGGAGATGGTGGAATGGAATATTCTATGTTAACTCTTGTTAACTCTGGTAAAGATTTTGTTCCTCTTGTAAGTGTAACTTCTCATGAACTTGCACACGCATGGTTCCAAGGAGTATTAGCTACTAATGAAATGAATCATGAATGGATGGATGAAGGTTCAGCAAGTTTTTTTGGAGATTTAGCTGAGAGCTTTGTTCTAGGATCTGATTTCAATAATTCTATTAGTAGTTCATATGGAAGATATATAAGTTTAGCAAATTCTGGACAAGAAATGCCTCAGTCGACAAATGCAAACAGATATAAACATAATAGAGCATATGAATCAACTGCATATTCAAAAGGGTTTGTATTCTTGAGTCAATTAAGGTATATAATTGGTTTAGAAGCTTTCAATAAAACAATAAAAAATTACTTTAATACTTATAAGTTTACTCATCCATTACCAAATGATTTAAGAAGAATTGCTGAACAGTCTTCAGGAATTCTTTTAAACTGGTATTTAACAGACTGGACCCAAACAACAAATAAAATTGATTATTCAATTAATCAAGTTGAAAAAGATAAAAACAGATCCAATATTACTTTAGAAAGAATTGGCTTAATGCCAATGCCTCTTGAAGTATTAGTTACGTTGAAAGATGGAGCGGAAGAGTATTATTATATACCTATTTCTCTAATGAGAGGTGATAAGAAACAACCTAAATATGCTAAAAGTTGGATACAACTTAATGATTGGTCCTGGGCTTCAAAAAAATATACTTTTAAAATAAAGCATAAACTAGAATCTATTAAATCAATTGACATAAATCCAACTGGACTTATAGCGGATACTGATTATACAAATGATATACTTATATTCGATTAGAATGGAAAATTTGTTATTACTATTTGAGAATATCTCTTCTGTTAACAGAGCACTAATAATGGTTTCTGGTATTACTTTTTTCTGGATAATAGAAGGTATTGTTCCTTTTAAACTTCTTGATTATAAAAAATGGAAGCATTCAATTCCAAATTTTCTTTTAACTATAACTACTATAATTGTAAACTTTTTTTTAGCCTTTATGCTGGTGTCTGCATCAGATTGGACAAATGCAAATAATTTTGGTTTATTACATTTATTAAACTCTTCTACTCTATTGAGTATAATTGTTGGAATATTGTTGCTTGATCTAGTAGGTGCTTACCTTCCCCATTTAGTTCAACATAAAGTCAAATTATTATGGTATATACATATTGTTCATCATACAGATCAAAAGGTAGATACAACTACTGCAAATAGACATCACCCTTTTGAAAGTGTTGTAAGATTTATTTTTACACTTGTCGGTATATTTATTTCAGGTGCACCTATTGGATTAGTATTAATGTATCAATCTTTATCTGTTATATTCTCTCAGTTTAATCATGCAAATATTCAAATTTCTGATAAGGTTGATAAAACACTAAGTTATCTAATAGTTTCACCTAATATGCACAAAGTTCATCATCACTTTGAATTACCATACACAGACTCTAATTATGGTAATATATTTTCTTTATGGGACAGACTATTTGGGACTTATATGGAACTAAGTAAAAGTGAGATTATTTATGGTGTAGACACTGATCTAGATGAAATTAAAAATTCCAAATTTAATAGTTTGATTGAAAGACCATTTAAAAAATGGTATAATCACTTTAACTAAGGTTTTGTAGTTCAGAAACAATATTTTTTAAATCAAAAGAAGATTCTTTTCCACTAGACATATCCTTTAATTTAAAAATATTTTTATTTAACTCTTCTTGACCAACTATTACTACAAAGTCTATTCCTCTTTGATTAGCATAGTCCATCTGTTTTTTAATTTTTGTATCAGTTGGGTAAAGCTCACATATAATATTATTCTCTCTTAATTTATCAATATAAACTAAAAGATTATCAATTTTTTCTAGACTAAAATTCAGAAACATAAAGGATTTTGAAGAATCTAATTCACTAGGGAATAAGTTTAATTCATCTAATATTAAGCATATTCTATCAAACCCAAAGGATATCCCAAAACCACTTAATCTTGGATTATTTTTCTGAACTAAATCATCATATCTCCCCCCTCCTCCTATAGAACCTATATCAAATTCATCTGGAGATGAAACTTCAATGATAGTTCCAGTATAGTAGCTAAGGCCTCTAGCTAGAGATAAATCAAAACTTATGTCTATGTTCTTCAAATTAAATTTTTGTGAAGTATTAATTACTTTCTCTAGCAAGTCTAATCCATTAGTAGAAATCTTATTTGAGCTAAATTTAGCTCTTAAATTATTTATTTTTTCTCGATTAGAACCTTTAAGATCTAGGAAAAAGTTTAATTGATCAATAGCAGTATCTGAAATATTTTTCTTTTTTAATTCATTAATTACTCCATCAACTCCAATTTTATCAGTCTTATCAAGAATAGATGCAATTTCATTTACGCTATCTAAATTCATTAATTGGGATATACCCTCAAGAATTTGTCTATTATTTATTCTAAGATTAACTTTTGGCATACCTAATCTCTTAAAGACAGTATCATAAACTTTAATACATTCTACCTCATTTAAATGATTAGACTCACCTATAATATCTACATCACATTGAAGAAACTCTCTAAATCTTCCTCTTTGAGGTCTCTCAGCTCTCCAAACTAATTGAGTTTGAAATCTTTTAAAAGGAAATGATAAATTATTTAAATTTTGAGAAACAAATCTAGATAAAGGAACAGTTAAGTCATATCTTAATGCCTTATCTGATAATGAATTAGAAAATTTTGTTAGTTTATTCTCTTTAAAAGCTTCAGTATCAGCTTTTTTAATTTTATCTCCAGAAGAGAGTATTTTAAAAATCAAATTATCCTCTTCATTACCATACTTACCCGTAAGAGTAGATAAGTTTTCAAAAGATGGAGTCTGAATTTCCTGAAAATTAAATGTTTTAAAACATTGTTTTAGAGTGTTTAAAAGATAGTCTCTTTTTTTAATTTCTAAAGAGGAAAAATCTCTTGTACCTTTTGGAGTGTTAAGTTTTTGAGACATCAAAAGTTTAATTGATAATCAGGTGAACACTAAAGTTATGAAATTATTTCTTTTCAGCCTGAAGCTCAAAATTTAATTGAGTAGACACTTCTCTATGAAGTCTTATACTTGCTTGATATTTACCAATTCTTTTGATTGATTTACCAGGTATGGAAATATTTTCTTTTTCAACTTCAATTTTATTTGTAAGAAGGTTCTTAGCAACATCTGAATTAGAGATTGATCCAAAAAGTTTACCATCAGGTCCAACTTTAACAGGAATCATTAATTCTAACTTAGATATTTTTGAAGCTAATTTTTCAGCATCATCTATAACTGATTTTTCTTTAAAAGCTTTTTGCTTAAGGTTTTCAGCTAAAACCTTTTTTGCAGATTCAGTAGCAAGAACAGCTTTACCAGTAGGAATTAAAAAATTCCTACCATATCCAGCTTTAACTGAAACTAATTCGTCTTTGAAGCCAATATTAGCAACATTTTCTTTTAGTATAATTTCCATAGTTATTTTAATAAGTCTCCAACGTAAGGAAGCAATCCAAGATGCCTTGCTCTCTTAACAGCTACAGCAACTTTTCTTTGATATTTTAATGATGTCCCAGTTAATCTTCTAGGTAAAATTTTACCTTGTTCATTAATAAATCTGCCTAAGAAATCTCCATCTTTATAATCTACGTACTTGATACCTGACCTTCTAAACATACAATACTTCTTTGCTTTTGAAGTATTAATATCTAAAGGAGATAAATACCTAATCTCACCTTCATTTTTAATTTTAGATTGTTCTTCAATTCCTGCCATAATTAACTAGCTTTTTTTGTACTTACTTTTTTTGGGCTTACTTTTTTTGTACTTACTTTTTTTGGGCCTCTATTTCTTCTTTTCTCTGCCCATGCAATTGCATGCTTATCAAGAGTTACAGTTAAGTATCTCATTACAGTTTCATCTCTAGTAAAATCAAGTTCAAGAGAAGGAACAATTTCAGCAGGTCCTGTATATTCTAAAAGATTATAAAATCCACTATTTTTGTTTTCAATAGTATATGCTAATTTTTTTAAACCCCAAATTTCCTTACTAATGATCTTAGCGCCGTTAGACTTTAAATACTTTTCATATTTGTCTACAGACTTTTGAACTTGCTCTTCAGATAGAGCTGGGTTTAAAATAAATACCGTTTCGTAGTTTTTCATCTTAAAATCTTAGGCCGCAAAATTAGGTTATTAAATATAATCTGCCAAATTTATTTCAGGTAAAGTAATAGCTATATTGGGTCAACATCTACAATGATTCTTACGCTTCTATATTTAGATATTGAATCAAAGCTTTTTATAATTGATTGAAATGTATTTCTAAAGTTATTAAGCTCTTTTAGCCCAGCTAGTTTTATTAAGAACTCCTTATGATATTTATTTTTAATTCTTGATACTTCAGGATAAACTGGGCCAAGCACTATTCCCTTATAATTAGCTCTCATTACTTTATTTATCCAATCAGAGGAACTATTCAACTTTTCATAACTTTTGTCTTTTAAAGTAATCCTGATTAGTCTTACAAATGGAGGATAATTATAATCTTTTCTTTCAATAAGTTGATTATTATACATTTCATCATAATCATTATTAATTACATTTTTAATAATTGAATGCTCTGGTTGGTAGGTTTGAAGAAATACTTTACCTCTTTGACCAGATCTTCCAGATCTTCCAGCAACCTGAGTTAAAACTTGAAATGCTTTTTCATGAGCTCTAAAATCAGGAAAGTTTAAAAAATGATCTGTATTTAATACGCCTACTAGATTTACATTTTTAAAGTCTAATCCTTTAGTTATCATTTGAGTGCCAATAAGTATATCTACTTCATGATTTGCAAAAGAATTAATTATTTTATCAAAAGACCATTTACCTCTAGTTGAATCCCAGTCCATTCTTTTACTTCTAACATCTGGAAAAATTTCTTTAATTACCTCCTCAATCTGTTGAGTTCCATCTCCCTTATAAATCATAGTATCAAATCCACATGTAGAGCATTTTTTTTCTGCTTTTGATGAAAATCCACAATAATGACATTTTAAGCTATTTGATGAAATATGATATGTTAGACTAACATCACAATTATCACACATAACATTTTGACCACATGAATCACAAAGCCATTGGGGTGAGTAGCCTCTCCTGTTTCTAAATAAAATTACTTGCTTACCATCTTTAATTGTCTTTTCTATCTCTTCTACCAATCTGAGAGAAAAAATTGAGCTATACTCATGCTTAAGTTCATTCTTCATATCAATAGTGAAAATATTTGGCATTTCAATATTCCCAAATCTTTCTTTTAACTTAACATATCCATACTTGTTGTTTTTAGCATTAAAAGATGACTCTATAGACGGAGTAGCTGAACCTAGAATAACTTTTGAGTTATTGAGTTTTGATAAATATATAGCAGAATCTCTAGCGTTATATCTTGGAGAAGGTTCTTGCTGTTTATAAGAGATCTCATGTTCTTCATCAATAATTATTAAACCTAAATTTTGAAAAGGAAGAAAAACAGATGATCTTGCTCCAACAATTAATCTTGATTTGTTTTGATTTTTTTTAATATTCTCCCATACTTCAGTTCTTTCATTTAAAGAATATCTAGAATGAAAAACAGAAATTTTATCACCAAAATGAATTTTAAGTTTTTGAATTATTTGAGTGGTTAAAGAAATTTCAGGAAGTAAGTAAAGAACTTGCATTTCTTTATTAAGATAATCTTCAATAATCTTTATATATATTTCAGTTTTTCCTGATGAGGTTACTCCTTCCAACAGAATCACATCTTTATATTTTAACTGACTTTGAACTTGATCTAAAGCATTTAATTGGGATTCTGATAAATCATTTGTTTTTGAATAATGTTCTAGTTTATTATCATTTCTCTCAATTTTTATCTTATTTATAGTTATAAACCCTTTTTGTTCTAGCCCTTTAATTGTGCTATCTGAAAATTTAATTATTTTTTTAAAGTCTTTTAGAATTATATATTTTTGAGATTTAAGATTACTTATAATCTGCATTAAAATCTCTTTTTGTTTTGGTGAACTATTTAAAATCTTAAGTGCATTTTTAATCTTTTGTTCTTCTAACAATTCTTTGTTCAAATAAATAACATTTAAAAGTTTTGGTTTGTATTTTTCATTGATTTCAAAGTTTAATTCTATAAATCCTTTTAAAATCATTTTTTGAATAACTGAGTATGTGTTTTTCTTATCTAGAATATCTGAAACTTCATTTATTTTTAGAGTATTAAAGTCAAGAGCTTCATATATTAAATATTCATCATCTGTCATCTGTTCAATATCATCACTATTAATTTCTTTTTTAATTATAATTGTTTCGCTTTCTAATAAAAATGTTGAGGGAATCGCAGCTTTTAAGACATCGCCTATAGGGGTGAAATAATATTTAGATATCCAGCTCCAAAAGTCAATTTGTGATTCTGAGATAAGTTCTTTTTTATCGTAGACAAACTCAATTGGTTTTGTTTCATACAATGTTGGCTTATTAGTATGAATCTGTTTAATTACTCCCGTATAAACTTTTCTTTTACCAAAACTAACAGCAACTCTATGGCCTATTCCTAGATTTTCATATTCTTTTTTTGTAAGCTCATAAGTAAATGTTCCATGTAAGGGAAGAGGAAGTATTACATCTGCGTAGTAATTCATGGTTAATTATAATATATTCTTTCTAATTTAGCAATTAGCCTGATGAAAAAGATAATAATATTTATTACACTATCCATTTCAACTTTAACTTTCTCTCAACAACAGATCGAAATCGTTAAGGGAAATGTTCAAAGTGAAACTAGTAAGTCAATCTTACAAAATGTTCATGTTCTTAATCTAACTAAAGTTAAAGGTACTATAACTTCTAGTGAAGGTGAATTTGAAATTCAAGCAAAAGTTAATGATACATTATATTTCTCATATATAGGATATAAACCATTGAAAGTTGTGGTAACTAATGATTTAATTAGGTTTGATAATAATACTATTGAACTTACTGAACTTGCTTTTGCATTAGAGGAGATAATAATTAAGCCTTACCAATTAACTGGTTATCTTGAAATAGATGTTAAGAATGCTCCAGTAAATACCTCAACTCGCTATAGAATAATTGGTCTACCTAATCTTGGATATGAAGCAGGAAGAAGGTCAAGATCTGGAATATCTAAAGTAATTGGCGCAATTTTTAATCCAGCAGATTTTCTGAATAATCTTTTTAAGAAAAAAACTGCCAAGATGGATAAACTAAGATTAATGAGAGAAGATAAAGAAATAAAAAATCTATTATCAACAAAATTTGATAGAGAAGTTCTTGTTCAACTTTTGGGAGTTGATAAAATTGATATTGATGAAATTTTAAGAAATTGTAATTTCTCAGATACTTTTATTGAACAAGCAAATGATCTTCAAATTATGGAAGCTATAAATGAGTGTTATGATGAATACAAGTTGCTACAATTTTAATATACTATTCAGTTAGCTTATCTTTGCACAATGAATGAGTTTAATTTAAATTCAATTTCCCCCATAGATGGAAGATATTCTTATAAAACAGAAGTTTTAAGGCAATATTTTAGTGAAAAGGCATTAATATATTATAGGCTAAAAGTTGAAATCGAATATTTTATATCTCTTTGTAAGCTTGGAATTCCTCAATTAAAAAAATTTGATAGTAAAAAGTTTGATGATTTAAGAAAGATATATTTAGATTTCTCTAATGATGATGCAATTGAAATAAAAAATATTGAAAAAATTACTAATCATGATGTTAAAGCTGTAGAATATTTCATAAAACAAAAATTTGATATCCTAGGTATTAGTAATTATAAAGAATTTATCCACTTTGGCCTAACTTCTCAAGACATTAACAACACAGCTATTCCTTTATCAATTAAAGACTTTATTGATAATGTCTACATACCAAAAATCACTGAAGTCATTAAAGCCATCGATAAAAAAGATGAAGAACTAAAAGATATTACTATAATTGCAAGAACTCATGGTCAACCTGCTTCACCAACTAAACTAGGAAAAGAATTTAGAGTGTTTTCATCCAGAATTAATGAACAAATGAAAACTTTAAAAAATATACCTAATTCTGCAAAATTTGCCGGTGCAGTTGGAAATTTTAATGCTCATAAGGTTGCTTATCCAGATATTGATTGGAAAAAATTTGGTGAAAATTTTATTGAAAGCGAATTAGGTTTAAATTACTCTTTTCCCACTACCCAAATTGAGCATTATGACTCTTTTGCGGCTTTATGTGATAATTGCAGAAGGATAAATAATATTCTTTTAGATATGTGTGTAGATATTTGGACATATATTTCACATGACTACTTTAAACAAAAAATTATAAAAGATGAAGTTGGTTCATCTGCTATGCCTCACAAGGTCAATCCTATTGATTTTGAAAATTCTGAGGGAAATTTGGGGTTAGCAAATTCAACATTTTATTTTTTCTCAAATAAATTAACTAAATCAAGATTACAAAGAGATCTTACAGATAGCACCGTATTAAGGAATATCGGGATTCCATTTGGACATACTCTAATTTCTTTTGAATCTCTACTAAAAGGATTAAAAAAGATTTATGTAAATAAAGTAAAGATTAATAAAGATATTGAAGATAATTGGATAGTTGTTTCGGAGGCAATTCAAACGATTTTAAGACGTGAAGGATACAACAATCCTTATGAGATAATGAAAGAACTTACCAGAAATAACGAAAAGATTGATAAAAATTCCCTTCACGAATTTATTGACAAACTTGATGTTGACGATACTATTAAAAATGAGTTAAAACAAATCTCACCTCATAACTACACAGGAATATAGTTATACTTTTAACTTATGAAAAAAATAAATCTATTTCTTTTAGCTATCATTTTTATCTTCAATAGTTGTAAAAAAACAGATGATGATGATCCTAATATAATTAGACTTGAAACAGATCTTGAAATTAGTGACTTCATATGGAAAGGTCTTAACCAATATTATTATTGGCAGGAAAGTGTTGTGAATTTGTCCGATAGTAAAACAGAAAATGAATCTGATTACGCTTATTACCTTAGTCAAAATTCAAATCCTGAATCATTCTTTAATTCACTTAAACACCCAGATGATAGATTTAGTTGGATTGTTGATGATTACATTGAACTTGAAAATATGCTTCAAGGTATTGACACCTCTGATGGTATGGAGTTTGGTTTATATGTTGAATGTAATGACCAAAATATATTTGGATTTGTTAGATATGTAAGTAAAAACTCAGATGCAGAGTCAAAGGGTGTCAAAAGAGGGATGTTGTTTAGTGAGATTAATGGTTCTAGATTAACTAGAGAAAACTATAGAGATCTTCTTTACAATAATGATAATAATACTTATACAATTAAATTTTCTGAACTTAGTTACAACGAAACTAACCAATGCGCTAACATAATTCCAGGACAAGAAAGCATAACCCTTGTCAAATCAAGAATTGTAAAAGACCCTATCCATATTTCTAAAGTCATAGAGAGTGAGGGTAAAAAAATAGCGTATTTAATGTACAACCAGTTTGTTGGAGTTGTTGAATCAGAAAATAAAGATTATAATTCTGAGCTTAATGATGTTTTTGCTAATTTCTTGTCTAATGGTGTTGAAGAGTTGGTTATTGATCTAAGATATAATCCAGGTGGAAGAATCTCTACATCTATAAATCTTGCCTCAATGATAACTGGTCAATTTAACAATCAAGTTTTTGCTAAAGAAACATGGAATTCTAAACTCATGGATTATTGGAACGAGAACAATCCAGAATCACTTTTAAATAAGTTTACTAATAAACTAGACAATGATCAATCAATATCCTCTCTAAACCTGAATAGAGTATTTGTTCTAACATCTGCTAGAACAGCTTCTGCTAGTGAATTATTAATTAATGGTCTAGATCCTTACATTGATGTAATTCATATTGGAGACTTTACTGTTGGGAAAAATCAAGGATCGATTACTGTTTATGACTATATAAATGATTCAAGAGACAAAAACCCCAATCATATGTATGCCATGCAACCAATAGTTCTTAAAATTGGAAATGTTGCTGGATATACCGATTTTCCTGATGGTCTTGAACCAGATATTTTTATCAAAGAATCATTATCAAACCCTGGAGTTCTTGGAGATTATAATGAACCTCTTCTAAAAATTGCTATTGACCAAATAAATGGAAATTATTCATCAATTTTTAGTAGTGAGAATTATAAGGAAATTGCAAAACCTGATGAAGATTTTTTACAAAGAATCATAGTTGAAGATAAAATAATAGAGTAATTATTTTGTTAAGTACATCTTTCTTCTTGAATAAAGTTCAATGAAAGAATCATCATTTAAATCATCTATAAAGAGAATACTTTCACCAGTACTTTTCATCTCAGGGCCAAGTTGTTTATTTACATCAGGAAATTTATTAAAGGAGAAAACAGGCTGTTTTATTGCATATCCATCTAACTTAGGATTGAAGTTGAAATCTTTTAACTTATTTTCTCCAAGCATTACTTTAGTTGCATAATTAACATAAGGTTCCTTATAAGCTTTTGATATAAAGGGTACAGTTCTTGAAGCTCTTGGATTTGCCTCGATTATATAAACCATTTCATCTTTAATAGCAAATTGAATATTAATTAATCCAACTGTATTTAATGCTAAGGCAATCTTTTTTGTATGGTCCTTTATTTGCTGAACTTCAAGTTCACCTAAGTTAAAAACAGGAAGAGTTGCATTTGAGTCTCCAGAGTGAATACCACATGGTTCAATATGCTCCATAATACCTATTATATAAACATCCTCTCCATCACAAATAGCATCAGCCTCAGCTTCAATAGCTCCATCAAGATAATTATCAAGCAAAAGATTATTATTAGGTATTTTAGATAATAAGTCTACTACATGGTCTACTAATTCTTCTTTATTGATTACAATTTTCATTCCCTGCCCACCTAGAACATATGAAGGTCTAATTAAAATAGGAAAGTTTAATTTTGATGATAACTGTACTGCTTCCTCCGCATTTGTTGCAACACCGAAATCAGGATAAGGTATATTGTTCTCTTTCAACAAAGTTGAGAAGCTTCCTCGATCTTCTGCTAAGTCAAGTGATTTATATTCTGTTCCAATAATTTTGATATTGTATCGATCTAATTTTTCAGCAAGTTTTAATGCAGTTTGACCACCAAGTTGAACAATAACTCCATAAGGGTTTTCATGCCTTATGATATCATAGATATGTTCCCAAAAAACAGGTTCAAAATAGAGCTTATCAGAGATATCAAAATCAGTAGAAACTGTTTCAGGATTACAATTTATCATTATAGTCTCATAACCACATTCACTGGCAGCAAGAACTCCATGAACGCAGCAGTAATCAAACTCAATCCCTTGTCCTATTCTGTTTGGACCTGAACCTAATACAACAATTTTTTTCTTCTCTGATACTATACTTTCATTTTCAGAGAATACATGATTATCTTTAGTTTTGATTTTTTCTTCAAAAGTTGAATAATAGTAAGGAGTTTGTGCAGGAAATTCAGCAGAACAAGTATCAACTAATTTATAGATTCTTTTAATTCCTAACTCTTCTCTTTTTTTATAAACTTGGCTTTCTAAACAGTTTAACATAAAAGCAATTTGCCTGTCAGCAAAACCTTTTTGTTTAGCCTCAAGAAGTAAATCATATTCGATATTATCAATCTTATGAGTAGAGATTTCTTTTTCTAGTTTATAAAGTTCTTCGTATTGTTTTAAGAACCACATATCAATTTTAGTTATGTCATAAATTCTATCTAATGAAATTCCAGCTTGAATGGCATCATATAAAACAAAAACTCTATCCCAACTTGCATTTGTAAGCTTACTAATAATTATATCAATATCTGTATAACCCTTTCCATCTGCTCCTAGTCCATTTCTTTTAATTTCAAGTGATTGTGTAGCTTTATGAAGAGCTTCTTGAAATGATCTACCAATACCCATCACTTCTCCAACTGCTTTCATTTGAAGACCTAGAGTTCTATCGGACCCCTCAAACTTATCGAAGTTCCATCTAGGAATTTTTACAATTACATAGTCTAGTGTTGGCTCAAATAAAGCAGAAGTTGATTTAGTAATCTGATTACTTAATTCATCCAGAGTATAACCAAGCGCTAATTTAGCAGCAATTTTTGCAATAGGATAACCTGAAGCCTTAGATGCTAAAGCTGATGATCTAGAAACTCGAGGATTTATTTCTATGGCTACTATATCTTCTTTTTCGTCTGGACTAACTGCAAACTGAACATTACATCCCCCTGAGAAGTCTCCAATGCTTTTCATCATTTTTATAGCCATGTCTCTCATTCTTTGATATGTTGTATCTGATAAAGTCATAGCAGGGGCAACAGTTATAGAATCTCCAGTATGAATACCCATAGGATCCATATTCTCAATTGTACAAATAATCACAATATTATTGTTCTTATCACGAAGTAATTCTAACTCATACTCCTTCCAACCCATAAGGGCTTTATCAATAAGTACTTCATGTATTGGTGATGATTCTAGACCTCTTGTTAATAAATTATTAAACTTGTCTTCTTCAAAAACTATTGATGCTCCTGTACCTCCTAATGTGAATGATGGCCTGATAACTAAGGGAAAACCAAATCGTTGAGCTATCTCTTTACCTTTTAAAAATGATGAAGCACTTTCCGCAGGAGCAACAGGGATATTAATCTCATTTAAAAGTGTTCTAAATTTTTCTCTATCCTCAGTTATTTCAATTGCATCTATATCTACACCTATTATTTTAACTGAGTGCTTTGACCAAATTTCTTTTTCCTGTGCTTCAATACAAAGATTAAGAGCAGTTTGACCACCCATTGTTGGTAAAACAGCATCAATATCATCATGAATTTCAAGAATTTCAGATATTGATTTAGTAGTAAGTGGTTTAAGATATATATGATCTGCCATTGAAGGATCAGTCATAATAGTAGCAGGATTGGAATTAATTAAAACAGTCTTTATACCGTCTTCCTTTAAAGATCTTAAAGCTTGAGATCCAGAATAGTCAAATTCACATGCTTGACCTATTATTATAGGTCCTGAACCAATTATTAGAATTGATTTGATATTTTTATCCTTAGGCATAAAATCACACTAAAATATAAAAAAAAAGGTGCTGTAAAAGCACCATCTTTAAAAAGTTATTAAAAATTATTTCTTGTGACGAAATTCGTCAGAGACTGATAATTTTTTTCTTCCTTTTGCTCTTCTTCCTGCAAGTACTCTTCGTCCATTAGCTGTAGCCATTCTGTCCATAAAGCCGTGCTTGTTTCTTCTTTTTCTTTTAGATGGTTGATAGGTCCTTTTCACAATTGTTTATTTAATCGGAGGCAAATATAATATCTTTTTATTCAACATCATATAAATATTTTTAAATTGTAAATTAGCAGCATATATGATACCAAAAATAATTAAGCTAATAGCTTCGACATTACTCCTTGCGTATGGAGTATATCAAATTACAGAAACTTTTATAGGAAATGGAATTTTCCTAATTTTTCTGTCTATACTTTTAATTGTTCTTTATTTTAAAAACGAAGTTTTAATTTTTGCATTTCTAAGTCTAAGAAATCAAAATTTTGATAGAACTGAGAAAATTTTGAAATTAATAAAAAACCCTAAGTCAGCTCTAATTAAAAAGCAACAAGGATTCTTCTATTATCTTCATGGTTTAATTCAATCTCAAAAAAACCTTACAATTGCAGAAAAACATTTTCGTGAATCACTGAAACTAGGTTTAAGTATGAAGCATGATTTAGCAATGGCAAAATTAAGTCTTGCAGGAATCATGATGCAAAAAAGAAGAAAGAGAGAGGCGCAAGCACTTCTAACAGAAGCTAAATCTTACGACACACACAACATGTTAACTGCTCAAATAAAATTGATGCAAGAACAGATGAAAAGAATTTAATATCAAGTTTTTTTATCCTCAATAGATTTTTTTTTATCTTTGCTGTCCATCTTTTTTATTTATGAATCAAATAACTATCGAAAATAATGAGTTTCTAAGACAATTTGAAGTCAAGATTTCAGACTCATTAGCTAGGATAGAGTATGCTGAACAAGAAAGAAAGATATTCCTTACTAAAATTCATATCCCCGATTCTGTTAATGATAAATCTTTTGAAGAAGATTTTATAATTAAAGTGCTTGAATTTATTGAAAGTAAAAACCTTAGAGTTGTTCCCACATCCCCCAGAATTGCAGGTTTTGTTAGAAAAAATAAAACTTTCAAACACCTACTTCCTGTTGGTATTAAATTATAATTAAAACTTAGATTGCAAAACCTTCAGAATCAATTTTAGTAAATTTTGATTCCACTATACTTCCAGCTAGACTTGAATCCCACTTTCTTCTAAAACGCACATAGTTTGATGAAAATCCTTCAATAAAACCATTTTTATCCTCAGATTCAAATAAGACTTGATGAATTGTGCCTATATTTTTATTATAAAACCCAGATTTCTTTCTACTTGAAAGAAGTCTTAAAAGTTTACTTCTTTTAGTTCTAATTTTTGAATTAACTATTTTGGGTAAAGTTATTGCGTGAGTATTATCCCTTTCAGAGTATTTAAAAACATGCAAGTAAGAGATATCTAGATCTTCAATAAAACTCATACTTTTCAAAAACTCATGATCATCTTCTCCTGGAAAACCGACAATTACATCAACTCCAATACATGCATCTGGCATGAGTTGATTTATCATCTTTATTCTACTATTATATAATTTACTGTCATACCTTCTTCTCATCAATTTCAAGACTCTGTCACTTCCACTTTGTAAAGGAATATGAAAGTGATGGACAAAATTCTTACTGGTACTAATGAACTCTATTATTTCATCAGTTAAAAGGTTTGGTTCGATTGAAGAAATTCTAAACCTTACACTTAAATCCAATTTGTCTAATTCCTTAACTAGATCAAAGAAATTATATTGAATACTATCATTACTGTTAGCTCCGAAATCTCCAAGATTAATCCCTGTTAGAACAATCTCTTTTATATTTTCAGAAGCAATTTTATGAACATTATCTATAACATTAGATATAGTATTACTTCTGGACTTGCCTCTTGCCAGAGGAATCGTGCAGAAACTACACTTATAATCACAACCATCTTGAACTTTTAAAAATGCTCTAGTTCTATGGTTCAAAGAATAGCTTTCTTTAAAAAGATTTACATCATTAATATTACATGAGTGAATTTTTTTTGAAAAATCACTATCAATATTTTTAAAATATTCCAATATATTAAACTTGTCGGAAGCTCCTAACACAAGATCAACACCATCAACGGAAAGTAACTCTTTAGGTTTTAGTTGAGCATAACATCCAATAGCAGCTATAAAAGCATCTGGATTATTTTTTTGAGCTTGTTTTACAAAATACTTGAACTTATTATCAGCATTTTCAGTAACAGAACAAGTATTAATGATATAGGCATCAGCAAACTCATTAAAATCTACTATTTTATAATTATTATCTTTTAGTGACTTTGAGATATATGATGATTCTGAAAAATTTAGCTTACACCCTAGTGTATATAATGCAACACTTGAAATCTTTCTTTTTGATTTAATAGGAGCTATAGATACTGGCAAAACTTAAAGACTTATCTATGAAGGATCAGAATCTTCTTCTGCAGCAGGAGCTTCTTCAGCAGCAGGAGCTTCTTCTACAGCAGGAGCTTCTTCAGCAGCAGGAGCTTCTTCAACAGCAGGAGTTTCTTCAACAGCAGGAGCTTCTTCAACAGCAGGAGCTTCTTCAACAACAGGAGCTTCTTCAACAGCAGGAGTTTCTTCAACAGCAGGAGTTTCTTCAACAACAGGAGTTTCTTCAACAACAGGAGTTTCTGGTAACTTATCAGCTTTAACATCTTCTTCAGAATCTGTAGATTCAGACTTTGAAGCTTGATTGAAGTTTGCATATTTACTTCTGAACTTATCTACCCTACCCGCTGTGTCTACAAGTTTAGATTTACCAGTATAATAAGGATGAGAGGTTCTTGAAATTTCAAGCTTAAAAAGAGGATATTCAACACCATCGATTTTTGTAGTTTCTTTTGTTTCGACAGTAGATTTTGTGATAAACATGTCATTATTAGACATATCTTTAAATGCTACGAGTCTATAGTTATCAGGATGTGTATTACTCTTCATAATTTTAAAGTGAGTGCAAATTTAAAATTTTTTTCATATATCCTGTCATTATAATTGCTTAATTTTACTTGTAACACTTAATACAAACAAAATGTCAGAATCTAAAGGTACTCTTAAATCTACGGTATTAAACTACGGTTTAATTATGGGTGGATTATCAGTTGCATTTACTTTAATGTTGTTTTTTATGGATCTACATTATCAAAACTCGTCCATTCAACAATGGACAGGTCTTTTAATAATGGCTGGATCTATAGTTTTTGGACAATTAGCTTACAAACAATTAAATGATGGATTTATTAGTCTTGGAGAAGGAATGAAAATTGGTATAGGAATCGTTGCTCTAGGATCTTCAATAGGAATTCTTTACGGTCTATTTCAGGGTTATGTATTAGATCCTGAGACTATGACTAAAGCAATGGATTATGCAATAAATGAAGCAATTAAGCAAAACCCAGAGCTTACAGATGAAATGATAGAAGCAATTGAAGGAGCATTTGAATTTTTTGCCAATCCATTTCTTTCATCTGCGATAGGAATAACTGTTTCATTATTTTTTGGTTGTCTTATTTCATTACTTACCGGACTAGCTGTCAAAAAAAATAGGCCAGAATAGTAAAAGCCTATGAATGTTTCAATTATTATACCTCTTTTGAATGAATCTGAGTCGATAAATGAACTCAATGACTGGATTTTTAAGGCTTTCTCTGGTACTGATTTAGAATTTGAAATTATCTACATTGATGATGGTAGTAATGACTCTTCTTGGAGTATAATTGAAAAAATCGCTAAGTCTAATATCAATATAAAAGGTATTTCATTTAATAGAAATTATGGAAAATCTCAAGCTTTAAGAGTAGGATTTTCTGAGGCTAAGGGAGAATATGTAGCAACTTTAGATGCAGATCTTCAAGATTCACCAGAAGAAATTCCCATAATGATTAATAAACTTATTGAATCTAACCTAGATATGATCTCAGGGTGGAAAAAGAAAAGATATGATTCTTTTTTTTTAAAAAGGTTGCCATCCTCTTTATTTAACCTTGTTGCAAGACTGTTTTCTGGCATACGTCTTAATGACTTTAACTGTGGAATCAAAGTATATAGAAAAGAGGTAATTAAATCTATTAATCTTTATGCTGATATGCATAGGTTTATTCCAATTCTTGCAAAAAATGAAGGATATAATAAAATTGGAGAACATGTAGTGAAACATCAACCAAGAAAATATGGTAAAAGTAAATTTGGAAATGAAAGGTTCATAAGAGGATTTCTAGATATAATAACCCTTTGGTTTACAAATAGATTTGGAAGAAGACCAATGCATTTTTTTGGATCGTTAGGCACTCTAATGATTATAGTTGGAATTTTATTTACTATTTATCTCGGTTATAATAAACTATTTATTGATACTAACTCAAGGCTTATAACTACAAGACCAGAATTTTATATTGCTTTAATAACAATGGTTCTTGGGGCACAATTTTTTATAGCAGGTTTTATAGCAGAGATTATATTAAAATTCAATGCTAATAAAGATGAATTTTCAATAAAAAATAAAACATTTTAAATGAGCTATTTCACAAGAGTTCTAAAATATGGAATTGAATATTATTACTATGGAGTATTAAACATATTATTTAATATTCTTTATGCAATTTTTAGTGCTTTAGCCTTTGTATCATTTATTCCAATGCTTGATGTCTTATTTAAACAAACTAAAACAGTTTATACAGAACCTAAATATGTTGGATTTAGTAATATTTTAGAATATACAGAAGACTATTTTAATTATTATCTATCTAATCAACTTGAAACTGATATTTCATCAACATTAATACTAGTAGTGGGAATAGTTATTTTCTTTTTTTTAATGAAAAATTTATTTAACTATCTCGCACTTTACAATATAACATTTGTAAAAAATGGTCTATTAAAGAATCTGAGAGAAAACTTATATTCTAAGGTATTAAACATGCCTATCTCATATTTTTTAAATAAGAAAAAAGGTGACTTAATGTCTAGAATAACAGCAGATATTTTAGAAATTCAGACATCTTATCTTTCAATCTTGGAATTAATGGTAAGGGAGCCGCTAACTATTATATTTACTTTGATTGTAATGTTTACAATAAGCCCTCAATTAACACTATTTGTTACCCTATTTATTCCTATATCAGGTTTTATAATTTCAATAATTGGCAAGAAGCTTAGAAAAGATTCTAAAGAAGTTCAACAACAACAAAGTAATTTTTTATCAATTATTGATGAAACAATTAGTGGTCAAAAAGTTATTAAGTCATTTTTATCAGAAAATTTTTTTCATAATAAGTTTAAAAGCATAAATAACTTACTTTATAGATTTTCAAATAAGGTAATTAATAGAAAAAATTTAGCTGGCCCTTTTAGTGAGTTTATGGGAATTCTTGTAATTGGGGTATTACTTTGGTTTGGTGGAAAAATGGTTTTAATAAATGAAACTATATCTGGAACAACATTTATAGTATTTATGGGTCTTGCATACAATATTCTTACTCCAGCTAAAAATCTTAGTAAGTCATTTTACAGTATAAAAAAAGGAAATGCAGCAGCTGAAAGAGTATTTGAGATTATTGAATATAATAAAGATAAATATGATGAAAATAGAACTATAGACTTTAAAAAGTTTAAGAAGAACATAACTTTTAATAATGTTGAATTTAACTACGGTGAGGTAAAAATATTAGATAAAATAAGTTTTACAATAAACAAAGGAGAAAGTGTTGCTTTAGTTGGTTCATCTGGAAGTGGTAAAACAACAATAGCTAATCTTTTAAATGGTTTTTTTGGTCCAACCTCTGGAAATATTTTAATTGATGATATTAGTATATCAAATATTACAAAAGAATCACTTTATAGAAATATCTCTATTGTAACTCAAGAATCAATTTTATTTAATGACACTATATTAAATAATATTAGAATAGGTAATCTTGAAGCTTCGAAAGAGGATATTATTGAAGCTTCGAAAGAGGCAAATGCTCATGAGTTTATTCAAGAGCAGCTAAATAGTTATGATACAATGATTGGAGATTACGGAAATAATTTGTCAGGAGGTCAAAAGCAAAGATTAACAATAGCTAGAGCAATGTTAAAGAGTCCTTCAATATTAATTTTAGATGAAGCAACTTCTTCATTAGATAGTGAATCTGAGAAAAAAATTCAGAATGCAATTGATAAACTAATGCATGGAAAAACATCATTAATAATAGCACATAAGTTTTCAACAATTAAGAAGTGCGATAAGATAATACTTATTGATAAAGGCAGGATTATTGCACAAGGAACCCATCAAGAACTTATCAACTCAAATTCTTCATATAAAAATATGAATGAGCTTCAAATCTAATCCTAAATCAATTAAATTTACAGCTTAAATATCTATAATGATTTTATTTTTTGGGAACCCAAAATTAAAAGTATTTGCAGTTGAAATCTCTGAAATATTATCGACTGAAGATTTAAAAAAATTATCTTGGGTACTTGACTCAAGTATTATTGATAGTAAACAAATAACTGAAAAATTTATTGGACCAAAATCCTCTATGATTACCCCATGGAGCACAAACGCTGTTGAGATAACTCGTAATATGGGGGTTAAAAATATAGATCGAATAGAAGTTTTTATTTGTCATGAAATCTGCGAAAACTTTGACAAAATGATTCATGAAAAGTATAAAGCTTTAAATCAAAGTATATTTAATAATAATATAACTCCTGAGAAAATATACTTAATAGATAATTTAAAAAAGTATAATGATCAACAAGGTCTGGCTTTAGATGACTTTGAAATATCATATTTAGAAAGTCTTTCAAAGAAAATTGGAAGAAAATTAACTGACTCAGAGGTTTATGGTTTTTCACAAGTAAACTCTGAACACTGCAGACATAAAATCTTTAATGGAAAATTTATTATTGATGGAAAAGAAAAAAATAATAGTTTATTTGATCTTATAAAGTTCACTTCCAAAAAAAATAAAAATTCAATTGTATCTGCGTACTCTGACAATGTTGCATTTATTAATGGCCCTAAAATCAATCAATTTCAACCAAAAAGAGGAGATGAATCAAGTTATTTTATAAATAAAGAAATTGAAAGTATTATATCATTAAAAGCTGAAACTCATAATTTTCCAACAACTGTAGAACCTTATAATGGAGCTGCAACAGGCTCAGGGGGAGAAATTAGAGATAGAGCAGCAGGAGGAACAGGCTCTCTACCTCTTATTGGATCTGCAGTTTATATGACACCTTATTCAAGACTGAATAATAACAAAATATGGGAAAAGAAAATACCACAGAGAGATTGGAAATATCAAACCCCTGTTGATATTTTAATAAAAGCATCTAATGGTGCTTCTGATTTTGGGAATTGTTTTGGACAACCACTAATAGTTGGTTCTTTATTAACATTTGAGCATGACGAAAATCAAGAATTATATTCATACGATAAAGTCATAATGCTTGCAGGTGGTGTAGGTTATGGAGAGTTAAAACAATCTATGAAAAACACTCCTAAAAAGGGAGATGTTATTGTTTTATTAGGAGGAGATAATTACAGGATTGGTATGGGTGGTGCCTCTGTATCATCAACTGATACAGGAAGTTATAATAATGCAATAGAACTAAATGCCGTTCAAAGGTCGAATCCAGAAATGCAAAAAAGAGTTACAAATACAATCAGATCTTTATTTGAAATGGATGAGAATCCTATAGTATCTATTCATGATCATGGAGCTGGGGGTCATTTAAATTGTTTTTCTGAATTAGTAGAAGATGTTGGAGGAGAAATTTATTTGGATTCATTACCCATTGGAGATCCATCTCTTTCTTATAAAGAAATTATAGGTAATGAATCTCAAGAAAGAATAGGGTTAATAATTAAAGAAAAAGATTATGATCTAGTTAAGAAAATAGCTGAAAGAGAAAGAACCCCAGTTTATAAAGTCGGAAAGGTCACAGGGGATAATAAATTTAAAGTAATAGATAGAAAAAATAATTCAGAGACAATAAATTTAGATCTAGACAGTTTATTTGGTGATGCACCTAAGAAAGTTGTAAATGATATAACTAAAGCATCTAAGTTCAAAGAAATAGAATACGATGAAAATAAAGTTTCTGAATATCTTGAAAATGTTTTGATGCTTGAATCTGTTGCATGTAAAGACTGGCTAACAAATAAAGTTGATAGATGTGTTACTGGAAGAGTTGCCCAACAACAAACAGTTGGTGAAATTCAAGTACCTCTTTCTAATTGCGGAGTAGTGTCTTTAGACTACACTAATTTTAATGGAATAGCCTCATCTATTGGCCATTCTCCTATTTCAGGTTTAATTGACCCTAGCATTGGAAGTATTAATTCAATTGGAGAATCTTTAACAAATATTATATGGGCTCCACTCAAAGATGGGATTAATTCTATATCACTATCAGCCAATTGGATGTGGCCGTGTGGAAATGAAGGAGAGGATTCTAGATTATATAAAGCTGTAGATGCTTGTTCAAATTTTGCAATTGAATTAGGAATTAATATTCCTACGGGAAAGGACTCTCTTTCAATGGTTCAAAAATATGATGAATTAAAAGTAAAATCTCCTGGAACTGTTATTATTTCAGCATCAGGTCATTGTAAGAATATTAGAAAAGTTGTAAAACCTGTTTTAGATAAAAACTTAGGGGATATATATTATATAAATTTATCATTTGATGATTATAAGTTAGGTGGTTCATCTTTTTCTCAAACACTTAATAAAATTGGATCAGAAGCTCCTGTAATAAAAGATTCTAAAAAATTCAAAGAGTCCTTTAATCTAGTTCAAAACCTTATATCTAATGATGAGATTATATCAGGTCATGATATCTCTTCTGGTGGATTAATTACATGCTTACTCGAGTTATGCTTTAGCTCAAACGAAATAGGTATGGATATTAATCTAACTCACCTTGGGTGTGAAGATTCTACAAAATTACTGTTCTCTGAAAATACCGGAATTATTATTCAATCAGAAAAAAATTTACAAAAGGAGTTTTCATCTATAAATGTTGAATGTTTGAATGTTGGTAAAACAAATAATAATAGCCTTTTAAATATTGTAAATTTTGAGGATAATTTTTCTTTTAGTGTTAATTACTATAGAGATATATGGTATTATACTTCAAAAGATTTGGATTTAAAACAAACCAAAAAAAATAAAGCAATTGAAAGGTTTAATAACTATAAGAATCAACCCCTAACCTATAAATTTCCAAATGGATTTGACGGAAATAACAATTCTTCTCTATTAGCTAATAAAGTTAATGCAGCCGTTATTAGAGAAAAAGGCAGTAACTCGGAAAGAGAAATGGCTTTTATGATGTCTTTAGCTGGTTTTAATGTTAAAGATATTCATATGACTGATATCATATCTGGCAAAGAAAATCTTCAGGATATTCATTTATTAGTTGCAGTCGGAGGCTTTTCAAATTCTGATGTTCTTGGATCAGCTAAAGGTTGGGCAGGATCTTTTCTTCATAATCCAATTGCTAAAAAATCTATAGATGATTTTTTTAAAAGAGAAGATACAATGTCATTGGGCGTTTGTAATGGATGTCAACTATTTATAGAACTTGGACTTATCAATGAGGATCATTCAGAAAAGCCAAAAATGGCTTATAATGATTCTAATAAGTTTGAATGTGTTTTCTCAACTGTTGATATTAAGGAATCTCCCTCTATAATGTTAAAGAGCCTCGAAGGGTCCAGATTAGGAGTATGGTCTGCTCATGGTGAGGGTAAGTTTGTATTACCTTATGCTGAAAGTAAATACTCAATTTCAGGAAAGTATTCATATGATTCATATCCTGGCAATCCAAATGGTTCAAATTTCAATACCGCTATGCTAGTTTCTAATAATGGAAGACATCTTGTTATGATGCCTCATATAGAAAGATCATTATATCCTCATAATTGGGCATACTATCCTAGAGATAGAGACGATTTATACTCACCATGGATAAAAGTATTTAATAATAGTTATGAATGGTTAACAAATAAAACCATTTAAATTTTAAAGTCAATTTTTTTTACATCTAGAAATAGCTATTATTATGATATATAATATTGATTGTTAAGTATTTATAAATAAATATTAATTTTGGCCATTGTAAAAATTAATAATATTTTAAAAGTGTAAATATTAAAAAAACGAAATTTAAAATCTAAGAAAAAAAATATGCCTACAGAAAATAAATTAAAGCTTAATGGTGGAGAATTTCTTTTGAAAGAATCTCTATCAAATGAAATTTTTACCCCTGAAGATTTCTCAGAAGAACAACTAATGATGAAAGAAACTATAGTTGATTTTATGGATAGAGAAATTTGGCCTGATAAAATGAAGTATGAAGAAAAAAATTATGATTTAACTGTTCAGGCTATGAAAAAAATAGGAGACCTTGGATTGTTAGGAGTTTCCTTAGAAGAAAAATATGGAGGTATGGGAATGGATTTTGTGTCTACCATGCTTGCAGTTGATTATGTTTCAGGAACTACAGGTTCTGTTGCTACTGCATATGGAGCTCATACTGGAATTGCAATTCTACCAATCTATTTATTTGGAAATGAGAATCAAAAACAAAAATATCTTCCTAAACTTGCCTCAGGTGAATGGTTTGGCTCATATTGTTTAACCGAACCTACAGCAGGTTCAGATGCTAATTCTGGAAAGACTAAGGCAGTTCTTAGCGAAGACGGATCACATTACAAGATATCAGGACAAAAAATGTGGATTTCAAATGCTGGATTTGCTGAAATTTTTATAGTATTTGCAAGAATTGAAGATGATAAAAATATAACTGCTTTCATTGTTCCAAACGAATCTAATAATGGTATAAAATTAGGAGAAGAAGAAAAAAAACTTGGTATTCATTCTTCTTCAACTAGACAAGTATTTTTTACCGAAACTAAAGTACCAGTTGAAAACCTTCTAGGTGAGAGAAATGGTGGTTTTAAAATAGCTATGAACGCTCTTAATGTAGGAAGAATAAAACTAGGTGCAGGAAACTTAGATGGTCAAAGAAGATCTATCTCTATTTCAACAGATTATGCTAATAACAGAATCCAATTCAAGCAACCTATTTCTAATTTTGGAGCTATAAAAGAAAAATTAGGTTCAATGGCTACATCTTGTTATGCGGGTGAATCAGCATGCTATAGAGCAGCAAGCGATGTTCAATCAAAGATTGACGAATATCAATCTAATGGGTTTAATAAGCAAGAATCAGAACTTAAAGGAGTTGAAGAATTTGCATTAGAATGTTCAATCTTAAAAGTGGCTATTTCAGAAGATATGCAAATATGTGCAGATGAAGGTATACAAATATTTGGTGGAATGGGATTCTCTGCTGAAGCTCCAATTGAGAGTGCCTGGAGAGATGCTAGAATTGGAAGAATTTATGAGGGAACTAATGAAATAAACAGAATGCTTATTATAGGTATGCTGTTAAAAAAAGCAATGAAAGGAAGTCTTGACATTATGACTCCTTATCAGGATATAGTTAATAACAAACAACTATCAATAACTGAAAAATCAGATGTGCTGAATGATGAGATCACTTTAGTTGAAAACTTTAAGAGTATCTTTCTTTTACTTTTAGGAAAAGCTTTTGAAAAGTATGGACCAGAAATAGATAAAAATCAACAAGTTCTTCTTAGTCTATCTGATATTGCAATTGAGGCTTACCTTTCTGAGTCTACTTTAAAAAGGACTATTAAAAATATTGAAAGAACAACAATGGAAGATCAATCTGATCAAACAAATATGACAAGATTATATATATATGAAGCTACTCAAATTGTTCAAAAAAAATCTAGAGATGTTATAAATAGTATAATTGATGTCGCTGACCAAGATGATCTATATTCATCAATTACTGAAAAATTACATTATTCTGAAAATCCTAATGTGTTTGATTTAAAAACTAAAATTGCCAATAAACTAATTTCAGAAAATAAATACTGTTTCTAGTGAGTAAATTATACCTTATAATCATACTTTTTCTTATGGTCGGGCAATCAAATTTGTTTGCTCAAGATTCAATGATATATAATATTATTGATGAAGTTTCATCAGAAAGAATAGAGAAGGATATTACAAAACTAGTATCCTTTGGGACCAGACATACCCTAAGCGATACAATTTCAGATAAAAGAGGAATAGGAGCTGCACGAAGATGGATTAAAAAGGAATTTGAAACAATTTCAAGTGAATGCAATAAATGTTTGGAAGTTTTTTATGAAAAAAGTTATGTAACAAAAGGTGATAGAATTGTTTTTCCAACATGGATTTATAATGTTGTTGCAATTCAAAGAGGTACAAAACATCCTAATAGGTTCATTATAATGAGTGGAGATATTGATTCTAGAATTTCAGATCCTCTTAACTATAAAGATGATTCACCAGGAGCTAATGATAATGCAAGCGGAATGGCTGGTACTATTGAAGCTGCAAGAATTTTAACAAAATATAAATTTGATAATAGTATTATTTATGTTGGATTAAGCGGAGAAGAACAAGGATTGTTTGGAGGACAAAGTTTAGCTAAATATGCTAAAAAAAATGGATGGGACGTAATTGGTATCCTTAATAATGATATGATTGGAAACATTGAAGGTGTTGATGGTGTGATTGACAATAGGAGCTTTAGAATTTTTTCAGAACCATTTTTTTTCAACCCAAAATATTCTACTGAACTTAATATGAGAACTGGTGGTGGAGAAAATGATGGAGATTCTAGACAACTTGCAAGACATATTCATAAAACCGTTAAAAAATATATGCCTGAATTAAACCCAATTATGATCTACAGATTAGATCGATTTGGCAGAGGTGGTCACCATAGACCTTTTAATGATGAAGGAATTGCAGGAATTAGAATTATGGAAGCTCATGAAAACTATAATAGACAACATAATGATATAAGAGTTGAAAATGGAATAAATTATGGTGATGTAATATCAGGAGTAGATTTTAATTATGCTGCAAAACTAACAGCAGTAAATGTGATTTCATTAGCAACTCTAGCATCTTCTCCTAAACCTCCTGAAAATCTAAAAATTGGAGGCATTGTTGAACCTAGTGTTAAATTTAGATGGGATCATCCTGATGATGACTCAATTAGCGGATATAAAATTTATTGGCGTGAAACTACCTCATCAACCTGGGATAATAGTAGGTTATTAGGTAAATTAAATAATTATACTCTTGATGGGATTGTTATTGATAATTTTATTTTTGGAATTTCAACAGTCAATTCAAAGGGATTCGAGAGTCTAGTTTCATTTCCTAAAGGAACTTTTAGAGATTAAATAAACCCTTTTTCTTTCATCCATTCATCATTATAAATCTTACCAATGTATCTACTTCCAGAATCATGCAGCAGTGCAACTACAACTTCATTTTCTTTAAAATTATCTTTTAACTGAATAACTCCAGCAATTGCAGCTCCACAAGAATTTCCAGCAAAGATACCTTCTTCTCTTGCCAACTTTCTTGTGTAAAGTGCAGCATCTTTGTCTGTAACTTTCTCAAAACAATCAATTACATTAAAATCAACATTTTTTGGCAGAATATCCTCTCCAATACCTTCAGTGGAATATGGATAGATTTCATTTTCATCAAAGACACCTGTTTCATGATATTTTTTAAAAACAGATCCATAAGTGTCAATGCCCCATATTTTAACGCTAGGTTTCTTTTCCTTTAAAAATTTCCCTACTCCAGAAATTGTTCCTCCAGTTCCGACACCAACTACAAAGTGGTCAATTTTACCATCCGTTTGTTTCCAAATTTCTGGGCCTGTTGATTCATAATGTGCAATTGCATTTGACGGATTGTCATATTGATTCACATACCATGAATTTTGTGTTTCTTCAGAAATTCTTTTTGAAACTGAGTAATAAGATCTTGGATCACTGGCCTCAACATTAGTAGGACATACGATGACCTTTGCTCCCATTGCTCTTAAAACATCAAATTTTTCTTTTGATTGTTTGTCATTAGAAACACATATTAACTTATACCCTTTGACTATAGCAGCTAATGCAAGACCCATTCCAGTATTTCCTGATGTTCCTTCCACTATAGTTCCTCCAGGATTTATTTTCCCTTCCTTCTCTGCATCTTCGATCATTTTAACCGCCATTCTATCCTTTACAGAATTCCCAGGATTAAAACTTTCAACCTTAACAAAGACATCAGAATTCAACGATTTGGTAATATTATTCAATTTAATCAAAGGAGTGTTACCAATAGTCTCTAAAATATTATTGTAGTATTTCATTTAAGAATTAATATTTAATTTAGGAGTAAATCTTGTAATTGAAACAAAAGTAATAGATAGAACAATAATACTTATTATAATAAAAATTAAATTTAAAGAAATAATATAATAAGGTTCTAGAAAAAAAGGTATTGTTTCAACATAGTAATCATTTGGATTAAGCTTAAGAAATCCATAACTATTTTGAATTACTGAAATAGTAAAAAATAAAATATTTGCAGGAATCATTCCTGTTAACACAATTTCAATTCCCTGATATATAAATATTCTACTTAAAGAATTATTAGTTGACCCCATGGAAGTCAAGATTCCAATCATTTTTATCCTTTCAAAAATCAAAATAAATAAGGAGATTACTACACTAATTATTGCAACTAAAATCATCAGGAATGTAATTATCAAAATATTGAAATCAAAAATTGAAATCCAACTAAAAATATTTGTGTATTTAGATTGAACTGTTTTAGTAGAAAGATTATTTTTTTCAAAAGAACTTAACAAGGATATAGACTTCTCAATTAATGAAATTTGTGATTTATCTTCTATTGATATTTCTATGTTTGCATAATCATTTTTACTCCATTTATATACATTTTGGAGTGTTTCTAGATTTCCAATTATATAATTATTATCATAATCTGGAAAATCAGTTTCATATATATAAGAGACATTAAATGACCTTACATTGGGAATCCTTTGATTATTATTTACTTGAAAATAAAGGGTAAGAATTTGTCCTACTGAAATTTTGAGTTTATCAGATAATGATTTTGAAATAATTATCTCATTATTAGTAATATCATTTTTAATCTTTGACCCAATTATAAAGTTATTAAAATCTCTAAAATTATATCCATTATTAACTCCCCTAAAAATAACCGTTTCAAATGAATTATCTACTGAAATTAAAGTTGGTTTTTCTATTATTTTTTCAAATTTTATGGCCGGAAAGGCATTTTTTATTTCACTATTAACAGATTCAAAATTGTTTATTTTTTCTGAAGCTATTCCACGAGAATTATTTTCATATGTCGATATAACTAAATCAGGGCTTAGACTGTAAAGTTTGTCTTTAATTGCAATTTGAAGTCCTTTACCAATAGAAATAGCAGATAACGAAACAAACACCCCAAGAAAAACAGAAATAACTGCTATTTTTATTATACGGGATGATATATTACTTTTATCATTACTAGATCTTAACTTTCTGTAAATGAAAAAGGGTAAATTCAAATTAAATATTTTAATCAAAAATACACTTTTATTTACACTCGTTTATTTATCACTCACCTCTGCTTATTCTCAAAATATTATACCAGGATCAGAGAGGACTAACCTATATATAGATAAGTTATTAGATAAAAAGGTAGCAGTAATTGCTAATAATACCAGCGTAATTAGATCTAACAATTCAGATATTCATTTAATTGACACTTTAATAAAAAGAGGTATTAAAATAGAAAAAATATTTAGCCCTGAACATGGATTTTTAGGTGATAAAGATGATGGAGAAAAAATAGATAATGGATTCTACAAATCAATAGAAGTTATTTCTTTATATGGAAAAAATAGAAGAATTAATGATAATGATATTAAGAACATTGATATATTGATTTTTGACATACAAGATGTTGGGGTTAGATTTTATACATATTTATCAACTCTTCATTATGCAATGGAGTCAGTTTCAAGGACTAATAAGAAACTAATAATATTAGATAGACCAAATCCAAACTCTTTTTATATTGATGGACCTATTTTAGATCTTAAAAATAAAAGCTTTATAGGATTACACCCAGTCCCTATTGTTTATGGAATGACAATTGGGGAATATGGAAAAATGATAAATGGTGAAGGGTGGTTAGAAAATAACCTAAAAGCTAATTTAGAGGTGATAAAAATCAAAAACTATAATCATAAATTAAAATATGAGCCTAATATTAGACCATCCCCTAACCTTCCAAATATTCAATCAATATATCTATATCCCAGCTTAGCTTTTCTTGAAAAAACTGAAGTAAGCGTTGGAAGAGGAACTAAAACTCAATTTCAAATATATGGACATCCTGACTTTAATGAAAAATTTAGTTTTATTCCTAAACCTAATTTTGGAAGTCAAAATCCAAAACTAAATGGAATTAAATCCAATGGTGAAGATCTTAGAAATTATAAAACAGGAAATAGAATTGAACTTAAATGGCTTATAAATTCATATAACCAAATTAAAGATAAAGAGAATTTTTTTAGAAGTGATTTTAATAAGTTATCTGGATCTTCCAAACTTCAGGATCAAATTAAAAATGGAATACAAGAATCTATCATAAGAGACTCATGGTTAGAGGGTCTTGAAAAGTTTAAAAAAATTAGAAAGAAATATTTATTATATTGAATTAATTATGACAAAATTATCACCTTTTCATCTTGCAATTCCGGTTAAGGATTTATCTGAATCAAAAAATTTTTACAAAAATATCTTAGGATGTAAACCAGGTAGAGAATCTAATGAATGGGCAGATTATAACTTTTTTGGACATCAATTAGTCATTCATGTAGATCCTAATCATAATGTAAAAGCTCACCATAACGAAGTTGACGGAAAGTCTGTTCCAATTCCTCATTTTGGAGTTGTTATTCCATGGGATGATTTTGACAAATTTGCTGAATCTTTATCAGTAAATAAGATTCAATTTACTATAGAGCCCTACATAAGGTTTGAAGGACTTCCAGGTGAACAGAAGACAATGTTTTTTTATGATAATTCAGGAAATGCTCTCGAATTCAAATCATTTAAAGACATGAACATGCTATTTTCAACTAAAATATAATTATGCTTAAAATTGGATCTAAATTTTTTGATGGAATCTTCTCAGAGGGAAATAGAAAGATTATAGAAAGCTTTACAATTTGGTCAGCTACTATTGGATTTATCTTTCATTTATCTTTGGTTCTTTTAAATAATTATTCAATAATAAATATCGGAAATGAGAGTTTATTGCTTACAAATCCAATATCTGCCATATACACACCTTTCTCAATCATACTATATTATGAGATTTTTTTATTGATATATTTTTTACCTAGATCATTTACAACTTCTATTCTAAAACAATTTGAGATTATCTCATTAATAATTATTAGAAGGATTTTTTATGATATTCCTAAACTTGATCTTGATTCTGACAATTGGTTTAATAACCCTGATAATCTTCAAATTACTTATGATCTAATTTGTATTTTAATTCTTTTCTTTCTTATATATCTATTTAACCTTGTTAAATCTAGAATCGAAAATAAGAAAGGTAATAAGAGTATAACTAAATTTATTGATTCTAAAAAAATTATTAGCATTGCATTAATTCCTGTAATGTTATGTTTATTTATAATTGGTATTTACAACTGGTACTCAATCGGAATGGACTCTAACTTTGCCAGTTCATTTTATTATGTAAATGAAGTTTTCTACAATACATTTTTTTCAATACTGATTATTGCAGATGTATTTATTTTACTTCTTTCTTTTCTTTATACTGAGAGATATAGTCAGATTATGAGAAACACTGGGTTTATAATTTGCACAATTCTTATAAGACTTTCATTTTCATCAACAGGCTTAACAAACCTATTATTGATAGTTTCAAGTGTTCTTTTTGGTCTGTTAATTTTAAAGATTTACAGCTTAATGAACAAAATTGAATAATTAATCATTTAGGCTAGAAGCCCTAAGAGTATTTTTCAATAACATAGAAATTGTCATTGGTCCAACTCCTCCAGGAACAGGAGTAATTAGACTAACCTTATCATAGACACTTTCAAAGTCAACATCACCTACAATTCTATACCCTTTTAAAGAGTTATCATCTTTGACTCTACATATTCCAACGTCAATAATTATTGACCCTGGTTTGATCATATCCTTCTTAATAAACTCTGGAATACCAATAGCAGAAATAATCATATCAGAATCCAGACATATTTCTTTTAAATTATTAGATCTACTATGAGCTACAGTTACAGTTGCATTTCCAAAAATTTTATTTTGACTTAGTAAAATACTTATAGGACGCCCTACTATTTGACTTCTTCCAATTACTAAACATTTTTTACCTTTTAAATCGATACTATATCTTTTAATTAATTCAATTATTCCTGCTGGTGTTGCTGGTAAAAAAGTTTCAATCCCTAAAGCCATTTTTCCATAATTAATTGGATTAAAGCCATCAACATCTTTTTTAGGCAGAACTTTATTAAGTATATTTTCTTGATTAATTCCCTTTGGAAGTGGAAGTTGAACTATAAAACCATCAATATCATCATTAACATTTATTTTTTCAATTTCAGAAATAAGTTCATACTCAGTTATTGATTTATCAAATTGAAAAAGTGAAGATTCAAAACCAACTCTTTCACATGCTCTAATTTTACTGTTAACATAGGTTTGACTTGGACCATCGTCTCCAACTAGAACTGCAGCCAAATGTGGAATTTTTAAGTTTAGTTTTTTTCTATTCTGGACAGCTAATTTAATTTCATCTAAAACTTCGTTAGATACTTTTTTTCCATCAATGATTTTCATATTGAACTTTTTTCAAATATACATATTGCTTTAAATAATCTATTTCATATGCCTATACATTTTTTCAATTACTAAAACATGAGGAAAAGTAATAGCAGCAAGAAATGTAAAAGTTATAGGTAGAAGATTAATTGTATCTAAATCTACAACTACGTAACATATTAAAAGAAAAGTTAAAGCTAGAATAAAATAAGGCATTGAGTTCCTGATATATTTTTTAATGTTTTTAGGATTATCATCATCATATATGAACTTAATTTGATCTTTAATAGATAAAAGACTATGGAAGAATATAAAATAGATTGCAAAACCAAATATTAAAGTAGTATTTATTGTCAATAAAAAAAGTAAACTAAAGAATATGGTTTCATTAAATAGATACTTTCTTAAATTTTTTAAATAAAGTATAAATAAAGAGTATAAAATAGAGAAAACAATTAATGCTAATACTAAATAATAATGTTCTAAAGGGTTAACATTAAATGAAGACAAAACTTCATTAACTATTTTCAAATTATTCATAAAAATAATTATGAAAAAAATAATTCCATGAGAAATAAATAGAAATATTTTATTACGATAGACAGAATCACTTTTTGAAAGGTTAACTTCCCAATGTTGCTCACCAAAATGATATATTGACACAATAACAAATGTTAATAAAGCAATTGATGGAAACACATAGAAAAAAACAAAACCAAGCAATACAATGGCCAAATAATAGAAAAAATATAAGGTTTCACTTCTTTTTGTTTCTTTTTTTGAATATTTCTTAATTATTAACAGGTCATTAGCACCATGAACTACTCCTATGGATAAAATTAAAATGAAACCTAATATGTTTTCGTAAATATCTGATATAAAATAACTTACTATTAAAGAAATACAAATTATTGAAATTCTAGAATTAATAATTTTAAGCATAAAATCTTGAAATATTCGTAAAAAAAGATATGATTTTTTTTCAAATAATCTTTTTTTAATCCATTATTTTATTTAATTTACTTTCTATAAACAATAATTAATTTAATTATGGAAAATTTATTAAGTATTCTACCTGTTTTAGCTACTGATTTAAGCTTGGTTGATTTCACTTTTTGGATCGGATTTGCCGCTATGTTAGCTGCAACGATGTTCTTTTTCTCTGCTATGAATTTAGTAGCTGATAAGTGGAAAACTTCTATGCTTGTATCAGCACTTATTACTGGTATTGCAGCTCTTCATTATTATTACATGAGAAATGCTGCTATGGAAGGCGATATTACAACTGCTTACAGATATGTAGATTGGATTTTAACTGTACCACTTATGTGTGTTGAGTTTTATCTAATTCTAAAGCCATCAGGCGCTACTAAAGGTATGCTATGGAAATTAATTGGTCTTTCAACATTAATGCTTGTTACTGGATATTTCGGTGAAGCAGGTGTAATGGGATTAGATGCTCAACTATGGGGTCTAGTTTCAGGTTTAGCATATTTTGCAATTGTTCATGAAATATACATGGGTAATGCAGCTAGCCTTGCGAAATCTGCAGGAGGAAATGTAGAAAGTGCACATAAGATGTTATGTAAATTCGTACTGATAGGTTGGGCTATTTATCCAATTGGATATATGGTTGGAACTGCTGACGGAATGTGGTATTCATTTATGGGAGGTCTATCTCTTGAAATGGATCTTATTTATAACGTTGGTGATGCAATTAACAAAATCGGTTTCGGTCTTGTTGTTTACAACCTTGCTGTATCTAAGTAATTTATATACACACAATTTAAAAAGTCACCTTCGGGTGACTTTTTTTTTACATTTTATTTGGTAAATCAATACCCAGAAGATCGCCAGCAGATTCTATAACATGGCTAACCTTAACAGAAATCAATAAACGAATAGAGGTAGACTCTTTAGACTCAGAATTTAGTATATGATAATTTTGATATAATGAATTAAAGCTCTTAACTAAATCATATAGATAATTGGCAATAAGTGCAGGTGATAACTCTTTATACGAGTCAATTACTACTGATGGGTATTGGTGTATAATCTTTATAACCTCTTTCTCTTTATCATTAAGTTGATAATTATTATCAATTGTAACTTCCTTATTTACTTTATTCAATATTGATTGAATTCTTACATATGCATACTGGATGAATGGTCCCGTATTTCCACTAAGATCAATTGATTCCTCAGGATTAAATAAAATATTCTTCTTAGGGTCTACTTTTAGAATATAATATTTAAGCGCTCCAAGCGCAATCTTTTTATAATCATCAAAGTCTAAGACTTCATTATTTGATTTATACTTATCTAAGCTCTCTGTGGTATTTTTAACAGTGCTTATAAGGTCATAAATTAAGTCATCAGCATCTACAACGGTTCCCTCTCTGCTCTTCATTTTTCCTGAGGGCAGATCTACCATTCCATAGCTTAAATGATATAAGTTAGTAGCCCAATCATATCCTAATTTATTTAAAATTTTAAATAATACTTTAAAATGATAATCCTGCTCACTTCCTACAGTATATATCATTCCTTTGACATTAGAATTATCGGCTATTCTTTGAACAGCTGTACCCAAGTCTTGAGTCATATAGACAGAAGTTCCATCAGATCTTAACAAAAGTTTTTCATCAAGACCTTCATTATCAAGATTAATCCAAACAGATGAATCTTCTCTCTGATATAGTATTTTTTTCTTAATACCTTCTTCCATGATATTCTTCCCTAAAAGATAAGTTTCACTTTCATAATAATTTTTATCAAAAGAAACTCCTAGTAAATCATATGTTTTTTCAAATCCTCCATAGACCCACTCATTCATCATTTTCCAAATATCTCTTGTTTCCTTATCATTTTTTTCCCAATTCATCAGCTCCTGTTTAGCTAACTTCATTATTTCGGTATTTTCAGAAACAATATTCTTATCCATTCCAGAATCAATCAGTTCAATCATTTGTTCTTTATGAACCTTATCGAACATTATATAATAATTACCAACAAATTTATCTCCCTTAATATTTTCTGATTTTGGAGTAGATCCATTTGCAAATTTTTTCCAAGCAATCATGGATTTACATATATGAATACCACGATCATTAATTATTTGGACTTTTTGAACTGTTTTTCCATTAGCCTCTAGGATTTTAGATATGGAGTATCCTAATAGATTATTTCTTATATGACCCAAATGAAGGGGTTTGTTTGTATTAGGAGATGAAAACTCTACAACATATGTTTCATTTGATGATTTAGATTTTCCAAAATTTAAATCATCTCTAATAGAGTCAATAAAATTAATATAATACTTATCACTAATACTAAGATTTAAAAAACCAGCAACTATATTATAGTCAATAATATTAACTGAGCTTTTAATTAAATTTGAACCGAGATTTTTTCCAAATTCTGAAATTTTATCTTTATCAATAAGTTTAAAAAAAGGAAATAGAACTACAGTGATATCACCTGTAAAGTCTTTTTTAGTATTTTGGATTTCAATTTTTTCAACTTTTATATCATAATTTTTTAATAAAAAATTAGATGTTAAGTTTGAAATCTCTGATTTGATTTCCATTTAGTTTATTATGAAATTTTTCTATGAGTAGGACCATTATATATCTGTCTTGGTCTTCCAATTGGATTATTAGAATCTCTCATTTCTTTCCATTGAGCAATCCAACCTGGAATCCTTCCTAAGGCAAACATAACTGTGAACATATCGGTTGGAATACCTAAAGCCCTATAAATAATTCCTGAATAGAAATCAACATTTGGGTATAATTTCTTTTCAATAAAGTACTCATCAGTTAAAGCTTTTTCTTCAATTGATTTAGCTATATCAAGAATTGGATCATCTATACCTAAATCACTTAAAACTTGATCAGCAGCTTTTTTAATAATTTTTGCTCTTGGGTCAAAGTTTTTATATACTCTGTGGCCAAAACCCATTAATCTGAAAGGGTCTGATTTATCTTTCGCTTTATTTAGATATTTATCAATATCTGAATTATCATTTTTAATAAGTTCTAACATCTCTATAACGGCTTGATTTGCACCACCATGAAGTCTTCCCCATAAAGCAGATATTCCAGCAGAAATAGATGCGTATAAACCAGCATATGAAGAACCAACAATTCTTACGGTTGAGGTAGAACAGTTTTGTTCATGATCGGCATGGAGTATTAAAAGAGTATTTAAAGCATTAACTATTACATCATTTTGAACATACTCTTGATTAGGTTTAGCAAACATCATATAGGCTATGTTCTCTGTATAAGAAAGGTTATTATTACTATAATTTAAAGGTAAACCCTTAATCTTTCTTAATGTCCAGGAGGACATAATTGGAAATTTAGCTAGAAGTCTTACAGTTGATAAATACATTTTATCATCTTCAGTAATACCTTCTTTATCTGTCATTGAAATCTTAGTTTCATTTTGGGGATTAAAAGCTATAAGGGCAGATGTTAATGATGATAAAACTCCCATTGGATGAGCAGACTTTGGAAAACTCTTAAAGATCTGTTTTAAGTCTTCATCAACTAATGTTTCTTCTCTAATATCATTTTGAAACTTTTCAAGTTCATTTTTAGATGGTAAGTCACCAAAGATTAATAAATATGTTACTTCTAAAAATGATTTTTTTTTACATAATTCTTCAACTGAATATCCTCTATATCTTAAAATACCATTTTCACCATCAAGATATGTAATATCACTAATACAGTGACCAGTATTTTTATATCCAGGATCATAAGTAATTAGACCTACCTCAGATCTTAAATTTTTAATGTCAATTGCCTCTTCATTCTCTGATCCAGTTATAACTGGAAAAGTATATGACTTCCCTTTAAATTCAATTTTTGCAGATTTATCCATCAATAGGTATTTATGCAAATTTAAATTACCTACAGCTAAGAAAAAAATTAAATAAAATTTAAATTTCTAAAGGTTTAAATTAAAGGCACTTTTTCCAAGATATTTAGATTTATCTCCAAGTTCTTCTTCAATTCTTAATAATTGGTTATACTTTGACATTCTATCACTTCTAGACATTGAACCAGTTTTTATTTGCCCTGTATTGAATGCAACTGATAAATCTGCAATGGTAGAGTCTTCAGTTTCTCCTGATCTATGTGAAATTACTGAAGTAAAATTATTTTGAGCTGCAAGTTCTATTGATGAAATTGTCTCTGTCAATGAGCCTACTTGATTAAACTTAATCAATATTGAATTAGCAATTTTTTCATTAATCCCCTTTGATAATCTAGAAATATCAGTAACAAAAAGATCATCACCTACTAATTGAACTTTGTCTCCTATTTTATCTGTTAATAGTTTCCAACCTTCCCAATCATCTTCATCCATTCCATCTTCAATTGAGATTATAGGAAACTTTTCACAGAGATCAACTAAAAAATTAACTTGTTCTGCAGAAGTTAATTTAGAAGAGTTATCCTTTTCAAAAATTGAGTAATCATAAAGACCATCTTTATAAAACTCTGATGCTGCACAATCAAGTGCTATCATAATATCTTTATTCATCTGATAGCCAGCTTTTTCAACCGCTTTTATTATAGTATTAATAGCGTCCTCTGTGCCATCTAAATCCGGAGCAAATCCACCCTCATCACCAACAGCAGTCGATAAACCTCTAGATTTCAGAATCAATTTTAAATTGTGAAATACCTCGTTACCTATTTGAAGGGCATTACTAAGGCTAGATGCACCTATAGGGACGATCATAAATTCTTGAAAAGAAATAGGAGAATCTGAATGACTCCCACCGTTAATTATGTTCATTAGAGGAACAGGAAGAACATTTGAGTTTTCGTTACCCAGATATTTAAATAGTGGAATATCTTTCTCTAATGCTGCAGCTTTAGAAACTGCCAATGAAACAGATAAAATAGCATTAGCACCAAGTTTAGATTTATTTGGTGTGTTATCTAAACTAATCATTTTTGAGTCAATTAAAGATTGATCAAAAATTGATAAACCCTCTAACTCTCTAAAAATTAGATCATTAACATTGTTAACAGCTTCAAATACTGACTTACCCATATATTTTTTTGTGCCATCCCTTAACTCTACTGCCTCATGCTGACCAGTTGAAGCACCAGAAGGAACAGATGCTCTCCCCATTATACCATTAGTAGTTATAACGTCGGTTTCAACAGTAGGATTTCCTCTGGAATCAAAAATTTGTCTTGCTACAATAGTTTTTATTTTAGTCATTACATTATTTAAGTTTAGATAGAAATTGATCAAAAAGATAATTTCCATCATTAGGTCCAGGTCCAGCTTCTGGGTGATATTGAACAGAAAAACACTTTTTTCCTTCTACTTCAAGACCTGCTACTGTTTGATCATTTAGATGTTTGTGAGAAATTTTTACTGATTTGCTTGAATTTGCAGTATCATAATCCACAGCAAAACCGTGATTCTGAGAGGTTATTTCCCCTTTGCCTGTATTTAAATTTAATACAGGGTGGTTTATACCTCTATGACCATTAAACATTTTATAGGTTTTAATTCCATTAGCAAGAGCTATAATTTGATGACCTAAACAAATCCCAAATAAAGGGTAGTCCTTAGCTAGTATTTGTTTTGCTGTATTAATAACCTTAACTAAAGGTTTAGGGTCCCCAGGTCCGTTTGAAAGAAAGAAACCATGTGGTTTAAATTTCAACATCTCTTCTAAATCAGTATCAAAAGGAAAAACTTTAACAAAAATATCTCTTCTTGAAAAATTATCTAGGATATTCTTCTTAATACCTAGATCAATTACAGCTAATTTTGTTTTTGAATTGTTATCCCCATATTCATATGGTTTTTTTGTAGATACTTTTGAAGCTAGTTCGAGGCCATCCATACTTGGAAAATCTTTTAATTTCTTTTGTAAATCATCAATCTTATCTACCTCTGTAGTAATTGCAGCATTCATTGCCCCATTATCTCTAATATATCTTACCAATGCTCTTGTATCTATATCACATAGAGTAACAAGGTTATTTGATTGAAACCATTTTTTTAATGACTCAGAATTAGATCTAGAGTTAACTGAACTAAAAGTCTTGCATATTAATCCACTTATAAAAATCTTTTTTGATTGAGATTCAGAGATTTTAATACCATAATTACCTATGTGTGAAGTCGTGGTAACCATGATTTGTCCAAAGTAAGATGGGTCAGTAAATATTTCTTGATAACCAGTAACTCCGGTGTTAAAACAAATTTCACCAAACGAAGTACCTTCAATTCCAGCTGAACGACCATAAAAGATAGTACCATCAGCTAATAGTACAAGACCTTTTTTTCTTTTTTCGTTGGACATTTCGGAAAGTAAAATTACACAAAAAAAGGATATATGAAAAAACATATATCCTTTTGTTAATTACTTTTTGAATGGAATTATTCAGTAGTTGATTCAACAACAGATTCATCAATAATTTCTGTTGAAGAATTGTTATTATATATATTATTAAAGTCAACTAATTCAATCATTGCCATAGATGCATTATCTCCCATTCTATTACCTACTTTGATAATTCTAGTATAACCACCAGGTCTATCTGCAATCTTTTTTGATATCTCATCAAATAAAATCTGAACCCCTACTTTATTTCTAAGCTTACTAAAGCACAATCTTCTGTTGTGAACATTATCATTCTTAGATTTAGTTATGAGTGGTTCAACAAATATCTTCAAAGCCTTTGCTTTTGTAGAACTAGTTGTAATCCTTTTATGCTGAAACAAAGAAATAGCCATATTAGCTAACATAGCTTTTCTATGAGCAGTTTTTCTACCTAGTTTAATATTTTTCTTACCGTGTCGCATGATTTAGGATTTAATCTTTATCTAATTTATATTTTGAAAGATCCATTCCAAAAGAAAGACCTTTAAGTATAACCAACTCTTCTAACTCTGTTAAAGACTTTCTACCAAAGTTTCTAAACTTCATTAAATCATTTTTGTTAAATGAAACTAAATCTCCTAAAGTATCAACCTCTGCAGCTTTTAAACAATTTAATGCTCTAACTGATAAGTCCATATCAATAAGTTTAGTTTTAAGAAGTTGTCTCATGTGAAGTGATTCTTCATCGTAAGTCTCAGATTGAGCAATTTCGTCAGCTTCTAAAGTGATTAATTCATCTGAAAATAACATAAAATGATGAATTAAAATTTTAGCTGCTTCCGTAAGGGCATCTTTTGGATGAATTGAACCATCAGTCTCAATCTCAAAAACTAATTTTTCATAATCTGTCTTTTGTTCAACTCTAAAATTCTCTATATCGTACTTTACATTCTTGATTGGAGTATAAATGGAGTCAATTGCAATTACACCAATAGATTCACTTTGCTTTTTATTTTCTTCTGCTGGGACATACCCTCTTCCTTTCTCAATAGTCAGCTCAATAGAAAGCTTAACATCTTTTTCAAGACTACATATAACTAAGTCAGGATTTAAGATTTGAAAACCAGAAATAAACTTTTGAAGATCTGAGGCTTTTAACACTTTTTGGTTACCAACTATGACATTTATTTTTTCATTTTCAACATCATCAATTTGTCTTTTCAATCTGATTTGCTTGATATTTAAAATAATTTCTGTCATATCTTCTACTACACCTTTTATTGTAGAGAATTCATGATCTACTCCATCAACTTTAACAGAAGTAAAAGCATAACCCTCTAAAGATGATAAAAGAACTCTACGAAGAGCATTACCTATAGTTAAACCATATCCTGGTTCAAGTGGTCTAAATTCGAATTTTCCATGAGATTCCGTAGAATCTATCATGATTACTTTATCTGGTTTTTGAAAGTTTAAAATTGCCATATTTTTTATTTTGAGTATAGTTCAACTATTAATTGTTCTTTGATATTTTCTGGAATCTGCTCTCTTTCTGGAATAGCAACAAACTCACCTTCAAGTCTTTCTCTATTAAACTTGATCCAATCATATTCAGAGCTATTTTCCATGAGAGAACTCTCAATTGCCTTTAATGATTTTGATTTTTCTCTTACTGAAACCTTATCACCTTGTCTAAGTGTATAAGATGGAATATTTACAATTGACCCATTAACAGTTATGTGTTTATGAGAAACTAGTTGCCTAGCGCCATCTCTTGTTTTTGAAATACCCATTCTGAAGACAACATTATCTAGTCTAGATTCACAAAGCTGAAGTAATAACTCACCTGTAATACCCTTACCTTTATTAGCTTTATCATATATATTTTTAAACTGCTTCTCAAGAATACCATATGTATACTTAGCTTTCTGTTTCTCCATTAATTGAATAGCATATTCAGACTTTTTAGATCTTCTTTTACTATTCCCATGTTGACCAGGAGGATAATTTTTTTTCTCTAATGTACGATCCTCACCAAAAAGAGGTTCACCGAACTTTCTTGAGATTTTTGTTTTAGGTCCTGTATATCTTGCCATTTATATTATAATTAATTAAACTCTTCTTCTTTTAGGTGGTCTACATCCATTATGAGGAACTGGGGTAACATCAATAATCTCTGAAACTTCTAGACCGTTATTATGAAGTGTTCTGATTGCTGATTCTCTTCCATTACCTGGGCCTTTAACTAGAACTTTGATTCTTCTTAGTCCAGCATCAAAAGCAGGCTTTGCACAATCCTCAGCAGCAGTTTGAGCAGCATAAGGAGTATTCTTTTTAGAACCCCTAAAACCCATTTTTCCTGCAGAAGACCATGAAATGACTTCACCCTTTAAATTTGTAATTGAAATGATTATATTATTAAATGAAGCGTTAATATGAGCTTCACCAGTAGAATCTACAATTACCTTTCTTTTCTTATTAGTTGATTTTGCCATAATTACTTAGTCGCTTTTTTCTTGTTAGCTACAGTTTTTCTTTTACCTTTTCTAGTTCTAGAATTATTTTTTGTTCTTTGACCTCTTAAAGGAAGTCCCGTTCTATGTCTTATACCTCTATAACTTCCAATATCCATTAACCTTTTAATGTTTAATTGTGTCTCTGATCTAAGCTCACCTTCAATCGTAAGGTTACCTACTACATCTCTTATACTAGCGATGTCTTTATCATCCCAATCCGAAACCTTTTTATTAGAATCTACTTTAGCATTATCTAATATTGTAATTGCTAAGCTTCTACCTATACCATAAATATATGTTAGGGAAATTGCTCCTCTTTTATCTTTTGGTATGTCAATTCCTGAAATTCTTGCCATAATTAACCTTGTCTTTGTTTAAATCTTGGATTCTTTTTGTTAATGACGTATAATCGTCCTTTACGTCTAACGATTTTACATTCACTACTTCTTTTTTTTATTGATGCTTTTACTTTCATTTTAATATAATTTACATTCTAAATGTTATTCTTGCTTTTGTCAAATCGTAGGGACTCATTTCTAGTTTGACTTTGTCACCTGGCAAAAGCTTTATATAATGAAGCCTCATCTTTCCTGATATATGAGCTGTAACAACATGTCCATTTTCAAGCTCAACCCTAAACATTGCATTTGAGAGTGCCTCAATAATTTTACCTTCTTGCTCTATTGATTTCTGCTTTGCCATTTATATTGTTGGTTTACTTCTCATTGAACCAGATTTCATTAGACCATCATAATGGTTATTAAGTAAATATGCATTTACTTGTTGTATCGTATCTATTGCAACTCCTACCATGATTAATAGAGATGTTCCTCCAAAAAAAAGAGCCCAACCCTGTTGCATTCCAATTAATTGAACTACTATAGCTGGAAAAACTGCAATTACCGCTAAGTATAAAGAGCCTGGAAAAGTTATTAAGGACATAACTGAATCAAGGAATTCTGATGTTTCATTACCAGGTCTGATTCCTGGAACAAATCCACCACTTCTTTTTAAATCATCTGACATTTTATTTGTAGGTACAGTGATTGCCGTATAAAAAAACGTAAAAATAACAACAAGTAAACCAAATAAAATATTATACCATAATCCAAAAATATCAGAAAAACTAGTTTGAAGCCATTGTCCTATAGAAGAAGTTCCAAAAACACTTCCAATAGTTGCTGGTGCAAACATTAAAGCTTGTGCAAAAATAATAGGCATTACTCCTGAAGCATTAAGCTTAAGGGGAATGTATTGTCTTTTAGCCATTCCTGATGACTGAGAGCCTGGAACAGAATTTCTTCTTGCATACTGAACTGGAATTTGTCTAACAGCCATAACTAATAGTATACTCAATAAAATTATAACTAACCATACTGCTAATTCAATAACAACCATTATTAAACCACCGTTACTTTCAGATATTCTAGATATTAGATTCTGTGTAAATGAAAGAGGAAGTGTTGCTACAATCCCAACAGTAATAAGAAGTGAAATACCGTTTCCTATTCCTCTATCAGTAATTTTCTCTCCTAGCCACATTGCAAAAATACAACCCGTTACAAGAATTATGATGGAAGTAAATATAAACATTGGAGTTCTTCCAAATATAAAAGCACTGTCAGGAACACCTAGAGCACTCAAACCATATAGATATGCAGGAGCTTGAACAGTACAAATAAATATGGTTAGCCATCTTGTAATTTGAGTAATTTTTTTTCTACCGCTTTCTCCTTCTTTTTGAAGTTTCTGAAGATATGGGAGGGCAACACCCATAAGTTGAACAACAATTGATGCAGATATGTATGGCATAATTCCTAATGCAAAAATTGAAGCATTAGCAAAGGCACCACCGGTAAAAGCATTAAGAATTCCTAATAGTCCACCTCCTTCAGATCTAGAAGAAAGGTCAGAGAGTGCAAGTGAGTCAACACCTGGAAGAACCACTTGTGCGCCAAGTCTGTAGACTAATAAAAGGCCAAGAGTAAAGATAATTCTATCCCTTAACTCTTTAATATTGTATATACTTTTTATTATTTCTACTAACTTATTCATTGTTATATCTTAGTGATCTTACCACCCGCTTTTTCAATTAGTTTTTCAGCAGAAGCAGAAAACTTATGAGCTGTTATATTAATTGGAGCATCAATCTTTCCTCTTCCTAGTATTTTTACAAGATCTCCTTTTTTTACAAGCCTTAACTCTATCATTTTATCGATAGTTAATTCTTTCTTTATTTTCTTATCATCAATTAGAGTCTGAATATCATCTATGTTAATAGTATTATACTCAACCCTATTGATATTTTTAAAACCAAATTTTGGAATTCTTCTTTGAAGTGGCATTTGCCCACCCTCAAAACCAATTTTTCTGGAATAACCAGATCTAGACTGTGCTCCATTATGACCTCTAGCAGAAGTACCACCCTTTCCAGAGCCTTGACCTCTACCTAGTCTTTTACCACTAGTTTTATTTGATCCTTTTGCTGGTTTTAAATTATTTAAACTCATAATACTATTATTTTACAGAATTTACTTCAACTAAGTGGCTTACTTTATCAACCATACCTTTAATTGATGAAGTAAGTTCATGTTCAACTTCCATTCCAATTTTTCTTAAGCCTAGAGCTATTAATGTTCTCTTTTGAGACTCTAGTCTTTTAATTGTGCTTCTTACCTGTTTTATTCTTATTTTTTTACTCATCCTTTAAAAACTTTATCTAAAGAAATTCCTCTTTGTCTTGATATTGTTAGAGGACTTCTTAAGTTTAATAATGCATCAAATGTAGCTTTAACTACATTATGAGGGTTTGATGATCCTTGAGATTTTGAAAGCACATTTTGAACACCAACAGCTTCTAAAACTGTTCTAACTGCACCACCTGCAATAACACCAGTACCAGGAGTAGCAGGTTTAATAAAAACTCTTGATCCACCAAATTTTCCTTTTTGTTCATGAGGAACAGTTCCATTTTCAATAGGTATTCTAACTAAGTTTTTCTTTGCATCTTCAACAGCTTTTGAAATTGCAGTTGTAACTTCTTTTGCTTTTCCTAAACCATGACCAACAACACCATTTTCATCTCCAACTATAACAATAGCAGAAAAACCGAATGCTCTACCACCCTTTGTTACTTTAGTTACTCTTTGTATACCGACTAGCTTATCTTTAAGATCTAAACCAACTGGTTTAACAAGCTCAATATTTTTATAATTTTTATACATATTTAAAATTTAAGTCCACCTTCTCTTGCACCTTCAGCTAGAGATTTAACTCTTCCGTGATAAAGATATCCACCTCTATCAAATTTTATTTTATCAATACCTTTTTTTATAGCATTTTCAGCAACTGACTTACCTACATTATAAGAAACTTCAATATTACTCTTTAATTTAAGGTCAGTAATTGCCTTATCTCTTGAAGAGGATTGAAGAAGTGTTTTTCCGCTAACATCGTCAATTACTTGACAATAGATCTCCTTGTTACTTCTGAATACTGAAAGTCTAGGATAATCTGGTGTACCAGAAATTACCTTCTTAATTCTTTTTCTAATTCTATTTCTTCTATATGTTTTAGTATTTGTCATATTATGCTGATTTACCTGCTTTTCTTCTTATTTGTTCACCTACAAATTTTATACCTTTACCTTTATATGGTTCAGGTTTTCTAAATGATCTTATTTTAGCTGCAACATGACCAACTAGCTGCTTATCTGATGATGATAATTTTATAATAGGATTCTTACCCTTTTCATTAATAGTTTCAACTTTTACCTCAGGAGCAATGTTTAGTACAATTGTGTGAGAAAAACCAAGAGATAAATCAAGTTTTTGACCACTGGCATTGGCTCTGTAACCAACTCCAACTAGTTCTAGCTCTAGTGTAAATCCATTTGTAACACCTGTTATCATATTATAAACAAGTGCTCTATATAATCCATGTTTAGATTTGTGATCTTTAGATTCAGAATTTCTTTTAACTAAAATTGAGTCTTCAGATATATCAAAACTTACACCGTCAAAACTTTGATTCATTTCACCATTCTTCCCTTTAACAGTAATTACGCCACTGCTAACATTAACTGAGACGCCTTCTGGGATACTTATCGGGTTGTTACCTATTCTTGACATAATAATTTTTTAAAAAACATAACAAATTAATTCACCACCAATATTCTGGCTTGCTGCCTGCTTACCAGTCATGACACCTTTTGAGGTAGATATTATTGAAATACCTAAACCATTTAAGATTCTTGGAAATTCTGTGGAATTAGAATATTTTCTAAGACCAGGTTTACTTATCCTTTGAATCTCCTTTATAACAGGTTGTTTAGATACTGATTCATATTTCAAAGCAATTTTAATATTACCTTGTTTGTCATCTGTATCTTCAAATTTATAGCTTAAAATGTAGCCTTGATCAAAAAGAATTTTTGTTATATCCTTCTTTATATTAGAAGAAGGTATATCAACCACTTTGTGACCAGCCATGCTAGCGTTTCTCACTCTAGTTAAATAATCTGCAATAGTATCTGTATACATAATCTTTAATTTACCAACTCGCTTTTGTTACACCTGGGATTAAACCTTTATTAGCCATTTCTCTAAACATTACCCTAGAAAGTCCAAATTGTCTAATATAACCCTTAGGCCTTCCTGTTAACTTACATCTATTATGAAGTCTAACTGGTGAGGCATTTTTAGGAAGCTTTTGAAGACCAACATAGTCATTAGCTTCTTTCAAAGACTTTCTTTTAGCAGCATATTTTGCAACTATTCGTTGTCTTTTTCTCTCCCTTGCTTTCATTGATTCTTTTGCCATAATATTATTTTTTAAAAGGTAATCCTAAGTTTGTTAATAATGCTTTTGCCTCTTTATTTGAATTTGTATTAGTTACAAATGTTATATCCATTCCAGCTATTTTATTTACTTTGTCTATGTTAATCTCCGGAAATATAATTTGTTCCTTAATTCCAAGGTTATAATTCCCCCTACCATCAAATCCATCAGCTTTAATACCCTGGAAGTCTCTAACTCTTGGTAATGCAATTGTTATAAGTCTATCAAGAAACTCGTACATTCTATCTCCTCTTAGAGTAACTTTAGCTCCAATAGGTGTTCCTTTTCGAAGTTTAAATGATGCAACATCCTTTTTGGATAAAGTAGCAATAGCTTTTTGACCAGAAATTAAAGTTAGTTCTTCAACAGCATGATCAATTAGTTTTTTGTCACTTACAGCAGCTCCAACACCTCTTGAAATAATGATTTTCTCCAATGAAGGTACTTGCATTATATTTGTTAAATCAAGCTTATCTTTAAGCTCATTAACAATCTTACTTGAGTATTCTTCTTTAAGCCTTGGTGTATTAGACATAATTAAATAGTTTCTTTAGATTTAGTAGATATACGTACTTTTTTCCCATCCTCATTTTTAAAACCAATTCTAGTTTTCTCACCATCTTTTGTCATCAATGATATATTAGAAATATTGATAGGAAGCTGTTTCTCAATTATACCACCTTTAGGATTCTCAGAATTAGGTTTTGTATGTCTTTTTACAGTATTTACACCCTCAACTATAGCTTTATTTGAAGTATATAATACTTTCATAACAGTTCCTTTAGTTCCTTTATGCACTCCAGCAATCACTATTACTTGATCTCCTTTTTTTATTTTTATCTTATTCATATCTATATTATAAAACTTCAGGTGCAAGAGAAACTATTTTCATAAATTGTTTATCCCTTAATTCTCTAGCTACTGGGCCAAAAACTCTGGTGCCTCTCATTTCACCAGTTTGAGCAAGAAGAACACAAGCATTTTCATCAAATCTAATATATGATCCATCATTTCTTCTTACTTCTTTTTTAGTCCTTACAACAACTGCAATTGAAACTTGACCTTTCTTAACTGTTCCGTTTGGAGTTGCATCTTTAACAGTAACAACAATTTTATCACCAATTCTTGCATATCTTCTTTTAGTTCCACCTAATACACGTATCGTAAGAACTTCTTTTGCTCCAGTATTATCTGCTACCTTAAGTCTTGATTCTTGTTGTACCATTTTATTTTGCTCTTTCTATTATTTCTACAATTCTCCACTTTTTTGTTTTACTCACAGGTCTAGTCTCCATAATTCTTACAGTGTCTCCCTCATTACAATCATTCTTTTCATCATGAGCAACATATTTTTTTGTCTTTAAAACAAATTTTCCGTAAACAGGGTGTTTTACTTTTTTAACCTCTGAAACCACAACAGATTTTTCCATTTTGTCTGAGGATACAATCCCTATTCTTTCTTTTCTTAGACTTCTAGTTGTCATTTAATCTTGTTTTTTTTCGTTTAAAACTGTTTTTAGCTTAGCAAGCTGTCTTCTTAAAATTTTAATTTCAAGAGGGTTTTCAATTGTTTGAACAGAGTTGTTAAACTTTAACTGAGATAACTTCTTGGAAGTATCAGTTAGTTTTTCATTTAACTCATCTGATGTCATATTTCTTATTTCACTAATTTTCATAATATCCTTTAAAATCTCTTGCAATAATAAACTTTGTTGTTACCGGTAGCTTTTGAGCAGCTAATCTAAGTGCTTCTTTCGCAACTGCTAACGGGACTCCAGATACTTCAAAAAGAACCCTCCCAGGTTTAACAACTGCAACAAAATACTCAGGAGCACCCTTACCTTTACCCATTCTTACCTCTAGAGGTTTTTTTGTAATAGGTTTGTCTGGAAATATTTTTATCCATAGCTGTCCTTCTCTCTTCATATATCTAGTAGCAGCAATTCTTGCGGCTTCAATTTGTCTTGAGGTAAGAAATTTAGACTCTAAAGATTTGATTCCAAACATACCATTAGATAGTCTATGACCTCTTTGAGATAAACCTTTCATTTTACCCTTCTGTGCTTTTCTATATTTTGTCCTTTTAGGCTGTAACATATCTAGTTAATTTTTTCTATCTCTTGGTCTATTATTCTTTTTTGAATTATTAGAAGACTTTTTCATACCAGTTAAAGGAGACAATTCTCGTTTACCATATACCTCACCTTTCATGATCCAAACTTTTATTCCAAGTCTTCCATAAGTAGTATGAGCCTCAACAATAGCATAATCAATATCAGCTCTAAATGTTGACAATGGAATCCTACCTTCTTTGTAAGATTCAGACCTAGCCATTTCAGCACCATTTAGCCTTCCAGATATTTGAATCTTAATCCCCTCAGCATTCATTCTCATTGCAGCTGCAATTGACATTTTTATTGCTCTTCTAAAAGAAATTCTATTCTCAATTTGTCTTGCAATACTACTTCCAACAAGAAATGCATCTAACTCAGGACGTTTAATTTCAAAAATGTTAAGCTGGATATCTTTAGCTGTTATCTTCTTTAACTCTTCTTTTAATTTATCAACTTCTGATCCAGCCTTACCAATTATAATACCAGGCCTTGCAGTTGTTATCGTTATAATAATTAGTTTGAGTGTTCTTTCAATTATAACACTAGAGACGCTTGCACGAGAAAGTCTGGCAAAAATATATTTTCTGATCTTATCGTCCTCTGCAATTTTATCACCATAATCTCTACCACCCCACCAGTTTGAGTCCCAGCCTCTTATAATTCCTAATCTATTTCCTATTGGATTTGTCTTTTGTCCCATTTAATTAATTGTTTTTGAAGAAAGTACTAATGTAACATGATTAGATCTCTTTCTAATTCTATGAGCCCTACCTTGAGGAGCTGTTCTTATTCTTTTCAACATACTACCCCCGTCTACTGTTATTTCTTTTACAAAAAGCTGTGCTAGATCAATATTAGCATCTTCATTTTTAGATTGCCAGTTAGAAATAGCTGAAACTAATAATTTCTCTAATCTTCTTGAAGCCTCTTTAGGACTAAACTTAAGTATAGAAAGTGCATTAGATATGTCTTCACCTCTAATTTGATCAGCTACAAGACGCATTTTTCTTGGAGAAGTTGGACAATTATTAAGTTTAGCAAAAGCTAAATCTTTTTTTGCATCTTTAATTTTTTCAGCGCTATTTCTTTTTCTTGATCCCATTTAATTAATCAATATTATTTATCTTTTGTTTCCAGTATGACCTCTAAATGATCTAGTTGGCGAAAACTCACCAAGCTTATGACCAACCATGTTTTCAGTTATATAAACTGGAATAAATTGTTTCCCATTATGTACAGCAATTGTTTGACCAACAAAATCAGGAATAATCATTGAAGATCTAGACCATGTTTTAATTACGGCTTTTTTATTGTCTTCAATATTTTTATTAACCTTTTTTAGAAGGCTTAAGTGAACAAATGGTCCTTTTTTTAATGATCTTGACATACTATATTATTTTTTTCTTCTTTCAATTATAAACTTAGAAGATGATTTCTTTTTTGATCTTGTTCTAAATCCTTTAGCAGGTATTCCTTTTTTTGATCTAGGGTGACCTCCTGAAGCTTTACCTTCACCACCTCCCATTGGATGATCAACAGGGTTCATCGCTACTGGTCTAGTTCTTGGTCTTCTTCCTAACCATCTCTTTCTTCCTGCCTTACCTGATGAAATAAGTTGATTGTCGGAATTAGAAACTGCTCCAATAGTGGCATAACATGTGTTAAGTATCATCCTAGTTTCACCTGAAGGAAGTTTTACAGTACAGTACTTACCATCTTTAGCCATTAGCTGAGCAAAAGAACCGGCACTTCTGGAGATGCTAGCACCTTTTCCAGGGTTCAACTCTATACATGAGATAATAGTTCCTAATGGAATTTTATCAATAGGCATTGCATTTCCAATTTCAGGTGCTGCTGATTCACCAGATATAACAGTTTGTCCAACTTTCAGTCCACTTAATGCAACCATATATCTCTTTTCACCATCTTTATATTCTACAAGAGATATAAATGCTGATCTATTAGGATCATATTCTACTGATTTAACTTCACCACTTACATCAAACTTATCTCTTTTGAAATCAATTATTCTATATCTTTTCTTGTGACCACCACCTCTATACTTGCTAGTCATTTTACCATGGTTATTTCTACCACCAGTACTTTTCTTAGTTGTAAGCAATGATTTTTCAGGCTTGTCAGTCGTGATAGCATCAAAACCATTGACAACTCTGTGTCTTTGTGATGGTGTAACCGGTTTAAGTTTTCTTACTGGCATAATTATAGATTTGCAAAGAAGTCAATTCTGTCTCCTTCTGAAATTTTAACGATTGCTTTTTTATAAGAACCTTTTTTACTTGTCTGAACTCCTCTTTTTGTAAATCTTGTTCTTGATTCTGCTCCATAAATCATAGTTCTTACTTTAACAACTGAAACTCCATAAGAAGCTTCAACTGCTTTTTTTATCTCAACCTTATTCGCAGTTTTAGAAACTATGAAAGTATAAGAATTTCTTAATTCACTTTCATTAGTTGCTTTTTCAGTTAATATTGGTTTTAAAAGTATATCCATAATTAATTTATTTCAAGGTTGATTCAATTCCTTCAACCGCACTTTCTAAAATTAAGATATTATTTGCATCTGTAATTTCATAAGTGTTTAATTCTGAGTTAATTACAACTTTAGAATTTTTTAAATTTCGTGAAGATAAATATATGTTGTTATTTATTTCACTTGTAACTAGTAAAGTCTTCTTTGTCTCTAATCCAAAAGCTTTGATAATATTTAGATAATCAGACGTATTTGGGTTAGATAGATTAAAGTCCTCTAATATTAATATTTCTTTATTTTTAACCTTGTAAGCAAGAGCAGATTTTCTAGCTAATCTTTTTACCTTTTTATTGATTTTTTGATCATAGGACCTAGGCCTAGGACCAAAAACTCTACCTCCACCTCTAAACAATGGGTTTTTAATACTTCCAGCTCTAGCAGTACCTGTTCCCTTTTGTTTTTTAATCTTTCTTGTGCTACCAGCTATTTCAGCTCTTTCTTTAGCTTTATGAAGACCTTTTCTGTTATTAGCAAGATATTGCTTAACATCAAGATAAATAGCATGATCATTTGGTTCAATACCAAATACTAATTTGTCTAACTTGACTTTTTTATCAGTCTCCTTACCTTTTATGTTATGTACTTTAAGTTCCATTACTTTTGAACAATTATGTATGAGTTAGTGTGACCGGGAACGCTTCCTTTTACAATTAAAATATTATCTTCTGACATCACCTTAACGACCTTTAAGTTAAGTACTTTTACTTTTGAATTTCCTGTCTGACCTGCCATTCTCATACCTTTAAATACTCTTGAAGGAGAAGAACCAGCACCTATTGATCCAGGAGCTCTTAATCTGTTATGTTGACCATGAGTACTATCTCCAACACCTCTAAATCCATGTCTTTTCACAACTCCTTGAAAACCTTTTCCTTTAGAAATACCAGAAACATCAACAAATTCACCTTCCATAAAGTGATCCACTGTTACTTTATCTCCTAATTTAGGATCACCCTCAAAGCCTTTGAACTCTACCAATTTACTCATTGGGTTTGACTTACTTTTCTTGAATTGACCTTCATATGCTTTTGTGGTATTTTTAGTCTTTTCATCAAAACCAAGTTGAAAGGAAGAATAACCATCTTTATCTTCAGTTTTGACTTGAGTAATAGTACAAGGACCTGCTTGAAGTATTGTACATGGAATGTTTTTACCATTCTCATCGTATATACTTGTCATCCCAATTTTTTTTCCAATAATACCAGACATAATTATTATACTTTTATTTCTACTTCAACTCCACTAGGTAATTCTAATTTCATAAGTGCATCTACAGTTTTAGAAGATGAACTATAAATATCCAATAACCTTTTGTAAGAACATAACTTAAATTGTTCTCTTGATTTTTTATTTACATGAGGAGACCTAAGAACAGTAAAAATCTTTTTATGAGTAGGTAAAGGTATAGGACCCGTAACAATAGCTCCTGTATTCTTTACAGTCTTCACAATCTTATCAGCTGACTTGTCAACCAGATTGTAATCATAAGATTTTAATTTTATTCTAATTTTTTGACTCATATCAATTCGTTTAATCTGTTGTATTTCCTCTAACTTCAGAAATAACAGTTTCTGAGATGTTTGATGGAGTTTGATCATAGTGAGAAAATTCCATCGTTGATGTTGCTCTACCAGACGATAAGGTTCTTAATGATGTAACATATCCGAACATTTCAGACAATGGAACTTCACCTTTTACAACCTTTGCGCCAGCTCTATCATCCATAGCACTTACCTGACCTCTTCTTCTATTTAAATCTCCAACTATATCACCCATATTTTCTTCAGGAGTGATAACTTCAAGCTTCATTATAGGTTCCATGATAACTGCTTTAGCAGCTTTTGCAGAGGTTTTAAAAGCAAGTTTTGCAGCTAATTCAAAAGATAAAGAATCTGAATCAACTGGATGGAATGAACCATCCTTAAGTGTAACTTTCATTGAATCAACTTCAAAGCCTGCAAGAGGTCCATTCTTCATAGAATCTTTAAAACCTTTTTCTACAGAAGGAATATATTCTCTAGGAATATTACCCCCTTTAATTTTATTAATAAATTCAAGACCAGGTTTACCTTTTTCACCAGGCTCAATAGTAAAGACAATGTCTGCAAACTTACCTCTACCACCAGTTTGTTTTTTATATGTCTCTCTATGATCTGCAGACTGAGTTAAAGATTCTTTGTATTCAACTTGTGGTTGGCCTTGATTAACTTCTACTTTAAATTCTCTTCTAAGTCTATCAACTAGTATATCTAAGTGAAGTTCACCCATACCAGAAATAATAGTTTGACCAGATGCCTCATCAGTTTTAACTTGGAAAGTTGGATCTTCCTCAGCTAATTTTCCTAGAGCCATTCCCAACTTATCAACATCAGCTTTAGTTTTTGGTTCAACTGCTACACCAATAACTGGATCAGGAAAGTTCATACTTTCTAAAATTATAGGGTGTTTTTCTGATGATAAGGTATCACCTGTTTTAATATCTTTAAAACCAACAGCAGCTCCTATATCTCCAGCCTCTATGTAATCAATAGCATTTTGTTTGTTAGAGTGCATTTGATAAATCCTAGAAATTCTTTCTTTATTTTCAGATCTATTATTTAGGATGTATGAACCTGCATCAAGTCTACCAGAATAGACTCTAAAAAAAGCCAATCTTCCAACATAGGGGTCAGTGGCAATTTTAAATGCTAAAGCTGAAAATGGTTCAGAAACTTTAGGAAGCCTAGAAATCTCTTCTTCAGAATTAGGATTTGTTCCAATTATTGCATCTTTATCTATAGGTGAAGGTAAATATCTGCAAACAGCATCTAATAAAAATTGAACACCTTTATTTTTAAATGCAGATCCACAAACCATAGGAATAATACTAATTTCCTGGGTAGCAGCCCTTAATGCATTATGAACTTCATCCTCGGTAATAGAATCAGGATCTTCAAAGTATTTTTCTAAAAGGTTTTCGTCATATTCAGCAACAGCTTCAATTAATTCTCCTCTAAGTCTTTGAGACTCATCCTTTAAATCATCTGGGATATCAACAACATCAAATGTTGAACCAAAATTATCTTCATGCCAAACAATCGCCTGATTTTTTACAAGATCTACAATACCTTTAAAATCTTCTTCGTCTCCAATATTCAATACAATAGGCACTGCTTTGGATCCAAGTTTTTCAATAACTTGCCTACACACTCCGAGGAAATCAGAACCTTGTCTATCCATTTTATTCACAAAACCAATTCTTGGTACTTTATAGTTATCAGCAAGTCTCCAGTTAGTTTCAGACTGAGGTTCAACCCCATCTACAGCAGAAAATAAAAATACAAGTCCATCAAGAACTCTTAATGATCTGTTTACTTCAACAGTAAAATCAACGTGACCAGGTGTATCAATTATATTAAAGTGATAAGATTTTGTTTCATCAATCACTTCTCCTTGATCAGTTGGAAAATTCCAATTACAAGTTGTTGCTGCAGATGTAATAGTTATTCCTCTTTCTTGCTCTTGCTCCATCCAGTCCATAGTAGCAGCACCATCATGTACTTCACCGATTTTATGACTAACCCCTGTGTAAAATAAAACCCTTTCAGTTGTAGTAGTTTTACCAGCATCAATGTGAGCAGCAATACCAATATTTCTTGTAAATTTTAAATCTCTTGACATATTCTAATATTAAAATCTAAAATGTGAAAAGGCCTTATTAGCTTCGGCCATTTTGTGAGTATCGACTCTTTTCTTAACAGCGGCTCCCTCTTCTTTAGCAGCTGCTAAAATTTCTTGAGCAAGTTTGGAAGCCATGGATTTTTCATTTCTTTTTCTTGAAGAAGATATTAACCATTTCATGGCAGTTGATATTTTTCTATCAGGTCTAATTGGTTGTGGGATTTGAAAAGTTGCACCTCCTACTCTTCTACTTCTTACTTCAACATGTGGCATAACATTTGAAAGGGCATCTTTCCATAATTCAAGTGATGATTTTTCCTCATCGCCCTTTTTACTTTCAACAATATCTATAGCATCATAAAAGACCTTATACGCAGTTGATTTCTTACCTTGTAACATAAGATTATTAACAAACCTTGTGACAAGTTGATCATTAAATTTAGGATCAGGTATAAGAGCTCTTTTTTTGGATTGTTTCTTTCTCATTTAGGGACTATTTTTTTGGTTTTTTTCCTCCGTATTTAGATCTTCTTTGAAGTCTCCCCTCTACACCTGCTGTATCTAGTGCTCCCCTTACAATATGGTATCTGACACCAGGAAGATCTTTAACTCTTCCACCACGAACAAGAACAATAGAGTGTTCTTGAAGATTATGACCCTCACCAGGAATATATGCATTAACTTCTTTTCCATTAGTAAGTCTTACTCTCGCAACTTTTCTCATCGCAGAATTAGGTTTCTTTGGAGTAGTTGTGTACACTCTAGTACAAACACCTCTTTTTTGAGGAGATTTGTTTAGTGCTACAGACTTACTCTTCTTGGTTGAAGATGTCCTTCCTTTTCTTACTAATTGCGATATCGTAGGCATATAATAATATTTTTAATCTTTATTAAAGCGTGCAAATTTAAAATATTTTTTTGGTTATTGTATGCAATATTGCATGTTTTTTTTAAAAAAAAACAATTATAAATCTTAACAAATTACACCAGAGGCAATTAATTGCGAATTATCATATATAGCAACGAATTGGCCAGGAGTTATAGCTGATTGATAATCTTCAAATTCAACATATAAAAAATCAAGATATTTGCTAATAGATATTTTCTGAAGCTTTTGTCTATATCTTATTTTTGCCTTGAGATTTAAGTTCTTGGAATTTAGATAGTTAAAATGGTCATTAACCCAATTAACCTCTGAAAATCTAATCTTTAAAGCCTTTTTTAATAATCCAGGGTGGTTTTTACCCTCACCAACAAATATTTCATTAGTCACTGTATTTGTACCTATAATAAAAAGAGGTTGATTATACCCGCCAATTGCTAGGCCTTTTCTCTGACCTATGGTAAAATAATGAGCCCCATCATGTTCTCCAATTATATTGCCATCTAAATTTGTATAATTAATTTGTCTAGATAAATCAATAATTCTTTCTTGTTCATTGATTAAATTATTGTCTTTAGTATATAGCTCAGACTTAGACGATATTTCTATAACATTTCCTATTTTTTTCTTTAATTTTTGTTGAAGAAAATCTGGAAGACTAACTTTTCCCACAAAACAGAGTCCTTGTGAATCCTTTTTATCAGCTGTTACTAAATTATTTGTTTTTGCAATCTTTCTAACTTCAGTCTTGTTTAGATTACCTATTGGGAATATTATCTTATTTAAATGTTTTTGGTTTAATTGACACAGAAAATAAGATTGATCTTTTGTATTGTCAAGTCCAGAATGTAATTCGTATTTAATGTTATTTATATCGGTATTATTCGTTATTATGTTGCTGTAATGACCTGTTGCAACATAATCGGCTCCTAAGGAAAGTGCAATATCCATAAATACATCAAATTTTATTTCCTTGTTACATAAAATATCAGGATTAGGTGTATTTCCTTTTGAATATTCGTCAAACATATAATCAATTATTTTTTCCTTGTATTCTTTACTTAAATCAACAGTTTGAAAAGGAATTTTAAGTTTTTCTGCAACTAACATTGCATCATTACTATCATCTAGCCATGGACATTCATCTGAAATTGTCACATTTTCATCATGCCAATTTTTCATGAATAGACCAATTAAATCATGACCTTGCTCTTTAAGTAAATATGCAGCTACACTAGAGTCGACACCTCCTGATAAGGCAACAACAACTTTATTTTTTTTCATGTTATTACTTACCTCTACTTTTCTTTTGTTTTTCCGCCTCTTCTAAAGCCTTTTGAAGTCTAGCTCTAAATCCGCCTACTTTAATAGGTTTCTTTTTATTTTCCTCAATCTGTGACAATATTTTATTATCATCGATAATAAAATTTTTAATAATTAACATTAATATAATTGTTAGAAGATTTGATATGAAGTAATATAAACTTAATCCACTTGCATAATTATTAAAGAAGAATAACATCATTAATGGCATCAAATACATTATCACTTTCATGTTTACTCCGCCAGTTTGTGAAGCAGGCATCATCTGTTGACCAGTAGTCATCTTAGTATAGAAAAAGATTGATATTGATGCTAAAATTGGAAAAAGGCTTATATGATCTCCATAAAGTGGAATATAAAATCCTAAGTCGAGAATTGAATCATAAGAAGATAAATCATCTGCCCATAAAAAACTTTTTTGTCTCAAACTAAATGCGGCAGGAAAGAAAACAAAAAGAGCAAAAAATATTGGCATCTGCAAGAATGCTGGAAGACATCCGGACATAGGATTAGCTCCAGATTTTGTATAAAGCTTCATTGTTTCTTGTTGCTTCTTCATAGCGTCATCCTTAAATTTTTCATTGATTACTTCCAACTCAGGTTTTAAAATTTTCATTTTTATTTGAGATAAGTATGACTTATAAGTGAGAGGTGAAATTGAAACTTTAACGATTATTGTCATTAAAATAATAGAGATACCATAAGAGAAGTAAGTTGTTAAAAATGAAAATAAAGGGAAAAATATAAATCTATTTAACCAACCAAAAATTCCCCACCCCATATCAACAGAGTTTTCAAGGGTTAGATTATATTCTTTTAAAGTTTCATAGTCCGTAGGTCCATAATAAATTCTATAGCTGAGGTTATTATTAGAGTCAAGACTCAAAGGAATATTAGCTTTAAATCTCTTGGTAAATTTATCATCTAAAGTTTCATTACTAGCTAGGTCTTCAGAGCTAATTTCTATATTATTTGTTTCATTATTCAAAATAAGAATAGAACTAAAGAAGTGTTCTCTAAATGAAATCCAGTTAACGTTGTTAATGTTTTTATTAGATGTTCCTGAAACAGACAACCATGAATCTTTTTCACCTTCAAATCCATACGAAAGTGCTGTATATCTATTTTCATAATCTATACTCTTAGAATTTCTGAAAGAGTCTTTTCCCCAAATCAGTTCAAGTTCATCATAGCTTGAATTTCTGTCAGAATCATTCAATTTTAAATCAAAATCTAGAATACTTGAATTCTCTTCTAAAGAATAAGTTAGTTCCAAGGACCTTTGCATATCAATTATCGCAGTTAGTTTAAGAACAGATTTATTTTTAATTATCTCGGCAGAGAAGTTTAAATCTCTTGAGTTAATTACAGAGTTTCTACCTATTGGGATATTATAACTAAAAATTGATTTATTGTCATTAACTAAATATAAGGGCTCATCATTATAATTATTAAAATCTTTAAGTAAAAGTTTATTAATAGTTGCTCCACTTGTACTTATTTCAAATAAAATTTTATCATTCTCTAAGGTGATTATTTCCTCTGTAAATTTTTCATCTAATTCAACTCTATTAGAATTTTGCTCAGAAACATTTACAGCATTGGAATTATCATCAAATTTTTCTATTGGATTTTCTATTACAACTTCTTGCTGATTTTCTATGTAGTTAGATTGATTATCATAAAACCAAAACATTAAAATCGCTGATATAAGTAAAAAACCAATAAACTGGAGAGGATCAAACTTATTTTCTTCCATAATTATTTATTTAAATATTTTTTTAAGCTAGCTTTTACAAAGTTTACAAAAATTGGATGAGGATTATATACACTACTCTTATATTCTGGGTGAAATTGAACTCCAACAAACCATGGATGGTCAGTATTTTCAATAATTTCAACAAGTTTTGTATCAGGGTTAAGTCCAGCTATAATAAATTTATCATCAAATATTGTTTTTGAATATTTATTATTGAATTCATACCTATGTCTATGTCTTTCTGAAATTAATTTTTTCTTATATACTTTGTGAGCAATTGTATTTTTAGATAATTCACAATCCCATGCCCCCAGTCTCATTGTTCCTCCCATATTTATAATTTCTTTTTGGGAAGTCATCAAGTCTATTACTGGATCTTTACACTTTTCAGATATTTCAGTCGAGTTAGCATATCGTATTTTTTTAACATTTCTTGCATACTCTATAACTGCCATTTGCATACCTAGACAAATTCCGAGAAAAGGAATCTTATTAACTCTCGCATATTCAACAGCAAGTATTTTACCATCTAAACCCCTTTGACCAAAACCAGGCGCAACTATTATTCCATCAAGATCACTCATGTGTTTACCAATATTTTCTCTCTCGATATGTTCAGAATGAATTGATTTGACATTTACTTTTACTTCATTTTCAGTTCCTGCATGAATTAATGACTCTAAAATTGACTTATAGGAATCACTAAGTTCAATATATTTCCCAACTAAACCAATATTAATCTGATGTGTAGGGTTTTTAAGTTTATGTAAAAAGTTTTTCCATTTATCAAGATTAGGTTCAGTTTCTTTAATTTTTAATTTTTCTAGAGTTACTTTATCTAATCCTTCCTCCATCATTTTTATTGGAACATCATAGATAGTTTCTACATCAATAGATTGAATCACACAATCAAATTTAACATTACAAAAAAGTGCTAACTTATTCTTTATTTCATCTGATAATTCTCTTTCTGTTCTGCATACTAAAACATCTGCTTTCAATCCAAGTTCCATTAGTGTTTTGACAGAATGTTGAGTTGGTTTGGTCTTAAGCTCACCGGTAGCTGAGAGAAAGGGGATTAATGTTAAGTGGATTACCATTGAGTTATCAGGACCCTCTTCATATACTACCTGTCTTACTGCTTCTAAAAATGGAAGGGATTCAATATCTCCCACTGTCCCACCTATTTCTGTTATTATTACATCTAAATTATTTTTATGATTTAGATTTCTAATATTTTCCTTTATTTCATTGGTAATATGAGGAATAACCTGAACTGTTTTACCAAGGAATTCTCCTTTTCTTTCTTTCTCAATAACATTTTGATAAATTTTACCAGTTGTTACATTATTTCTTTGTGAAGTATTTATACTTAAGAATCTTTCATAATGACCAAGATCAAGATCAGTTTCAGCTCCATCCTCTGTAACATAACATTCTCCATGTTCATATGGGTTTAATGTACCGGGATCTACATTAATATATGGATCTAGCTTTTGAATCGAAACATTTAAGCCCTGAGCTTGAAGAAGACGGGCTAACGAGGCAGATATAATACCTTTTCCAAGAGATGATGTAACACCACCTGTAACAAAAATATATTTTGGTTTATTCATCCGGATAGAATAGTATTTCCGGACTCAAATTTACAAAATATTAGAGTATAATATAATTTATTAGTCAATAATCTCCTCAAGATCATAATCTTTATGTTTAAGAATATACATTGATGAGTTATATAAACCACCTAGACTATCTATTTTATATAAAAATTTAGATTCAGTGTAGGCTTGTTCGTCATATTTAACAGTTTTATTTATGTTATTATCAATTAAAACCCTTAGCAAAATATCTTTAGTTACATCATAACCCCTAATTATATCTTTATTGGGAAAGCTTCCAAATAAATTGATATAATTACTTTCAAATTTTGAAATCGAATCATTATTTATCTTTTTCGAAATAGAAGTATAAGTAAATCCAAGATTACCTAGATCTTTAATATTAATACTTGGATCATCATATTGATTACCCCTGTAAGTAGTGTATAACCTGACATCACGTTCAGATGTAATTTGAGAGTTTAGCTGAGAAATAACACTAGAAATTAATGTAAATATTTCTGATTCAATAATTACCTTATTGGGAAGTGAATCTACCAACAGAGAATCAAGAAGTTCAGGTAAAATATAGCCCTCAAATTCAGGTTTAATTTTTATTGAATTTGGAAAAATTTTAGTCAGTTTATCTTCAATGTCTTCATTTAATGAATCTGCAATAATTACAATATTTTCCTCTCTATCAATTTTTTTATTCAAATAGTCTAACATTTTTTCTCTCAATAAAATTCGGGGAGTAACTGCTTGAACTACTCCCTTAATTATTTTAACAGGAATCGTGGACAAAGGGAATACTTTTGGAATTGATTCTAGGAATTCAAGATTTGATAAAGTTTCAAAATTTCTAGGAATTAATGGCCCAATAATCAGGTCTGAATTAAGTATCTTTGTGTTATTCGATATTTCAAGTATTTTGTTAACAGAATTTTCAGTGTCAAAAACATTTAGTTCTACTAAAATATCTAGTTTTTTTAAATCCTCAACCGCATACAAAATACCAGAATAGAAGTCTAAAGCTATTGTATACAGGTTCCTGTCTTCAAATAAAGATTCAACTTCATTAATTGAATCATAATTAATAGTTGCAGATCTAAAAGGCAGAAGGACTGAAAGATTTAATCGATTATTTTTTTTTCTTTTTTTAGAATAAATTGAATCTAGTTTTGAGATATTATAAGATATTTCGATTGAATCCTTTTCAATTTTAATAACATCTTGAATAGAATTGAAAACTGGAATTAAAATTGTTGATCTTCTTCTTAATCTTGAATTTTTAAGCTTTGGGTTTAACTCTAAAATATCATTTACATTAATATTATATTTTTGTGAAATTGAAAAAAGTGTTTCTTTTCTATCCACTTCATGAAAAATCGTATCAGATACAATATTTTGAGAAAATATTGTCTGAAACATCACTAGGAATAACAATAATAAACTGTACTTCTTCATTTACTTTTGCTTTTCGAGTTTCCATGTTTCATAGTCCTCATTATTAACAATATAGGACCAATGTAATAAAGACTGTTGGATTCTAGGTGAAATACTTTTTGAATTTTCAATATCAAAGCCTGATTTAAATATTTTATTGTAAATAGAATTACGAAACCTTCCCCTAGGACCACAAAAAGCTAGCCATCTTTTGATTTGTCTTTCATCATCTTGATGGCGTCTGCCATTAAAAAACTTACAATACCACTCAAACCAACCTCTTGGATCATCTTTATTAATCCAACCTTTAGCTTCCCATTCTTCTTGAGATTGACCAGATTTTATTTTAAAATAATTGATCTTTTTTTCATACTTTTTTGATAAAAAGTAAATTTCATCCAATTCTGAAAACCAGTCTTTAGGAAATTTTCTATAATCAACTAATTGATTAAAATAAGTTCCACCAAAAATACCTTTTTTTAGCATTTGCTTTGGAGTTAACATTGGTTTAAATGAATCTATAATATCAGTCATTTTACTCCCATTCTATAGTTGCAGGTGGCTTAGAACTTATGTCATAAACTACCCTATTAATCCCTGAAACTTTATTTATAATATTATTAGAAACTTCTTTTAGAAAATCAAAAGGAAATTCATACCAATCTGCAGTCATTCCATCAGTTGAGACAACAGCTCTAAGAGCAACACACCTTTCATAAGTTCTTTCATCACCCATAACTCCAACACTCTTTACTGGAAGAAGAATAGAACCAGCTTGCCAAATTTTATCATACAAATTCCACTTTTTGAGTCCATCAATATAAATTTTGTCAGCTTCTTGAATAAGCCTTACACTCTCAGCGTCAACTTCTCCAAGAATCCTTATTCCAAGACCAGGGCCTGGAAAAGGGTGCCTGTTTAAAATATCTCCAGACATATTAAGAGATTTTCCAATCTTTCTTACTTCATCTTTGAATAACATTTTTAAAGGCTCAACGACTTGAAGATTCATCTTTTCAGGAAGCCCACCTACATTATGATGAGATTTTATTGTTGCTGAAGGACCTTTAACTGAAATTGATTCTATAATATCTGGATAAATTGTTCCTTGAGCAAGCCATTTAGCATTTTTAATTTTTTTAGATTCCTCCTCAAAAACTTCAATAAACATATTACCTATCACCTTTCTCTTTTTTTCTGGATCAGTAATCCCTTTTAATGCATTTAGAAATAAATCAGATGAATCTACCCCCTTTACATTCAAGCCCATTCCAACATATTGTCTCAAAACCTCATCATATTCATTTTTTCTTAAAAGCCCATTATTTACAAATACACAATGTAAATTCTTACCAATTGCTTTATCTAATAACACTGCAGCAACACTAGAGTCAACCCCTCCTGATAAACCAAGTATTACTTTATCATCCATTAGTTTTTTCTTTAAATCATCAACAGTTCTGTCAATGAATGATTCAGGATTCCACTCTTTTATAAACTTTAATTCATTTATGAAAAAGTTTTCAAAAATTTTAAAACCATTTTCAGTATGAAAAACTTCAGGATGAAACTGTAAAGCATACAAGTTCAATGACTCAACTCTATAAGCTGCATTAGTAACAGACTCTGTACTTGCAATAAGTTTTGAATTATTTGGGAGAGAAGTAATTGTATCTCCATGACTCATCCAAACTTGATTATCAATATTAATATCCTTAAATAATTTACAGTTGCTATCTATAAAAGAAAGTTTTGCTCTTCCATACTCTCGTGAATTAGAATTTTCAACATTTCCATTTAAACTCTTTGCAATTAATTGAGCTCCATAGCATATTGCTAGTATGGGTTTTTTTCCTAAAATTCGTTCAAGATTAATATTTGGTGAGTCTTTTTGGTTAACAGAGAAAGGTGATCCTGACAAAACAACTGCCTTGAATTCATCTAAGTCTTCTGGTAGATTATTGAAAGGGGAGATTTCACAGTAGATGAACAACTCCCTAATTCTTCTTGCTATGAGTTGTGTATATTGAGAACCAAAATCAACTATTAAGACTTTATTTTGCATGGACAAAAATACAACTATAAATTAATCCTCAAGATTAATGACTAAAATTTTATCATCTGAAATATGTACTTTATCAACTACATAATCAATAAATTCTTGCCCCTTATATGAATAAAAATTACCAAAATTTAAATACCTCTCTTGGTCAATATTATTAGGGTGAAGTGATTCAAAAATACTTTTTACATTATTAATTTCAGTTTCATAATTTCTCTTTTCAGCTTTAATTAATTTTTTTTCTAGATCATCTAAACCCTTTAATTGTTTTTTCTCTTGAGCATTAAGTGCACCAACAAAAGATTTATCTACGTTTATTGATATTTCTCTAAGCTCATTGAACTGATTAGTCAACTTATTCTTTAAAGAACTGAAACTTAAGTTTAATTTGGATATACTATTTATTTTATGGATTACAAGATCATCTAGTTTTCCGAAAAAATACTTAATATCAATATTAGACTTACTTAATTTTTTAGATGTTTTTTTATCTATAATAAAACCAGAAGTTCTAAGTTTCAAAATAGGAAACTGAACGTTAGAGTTTTCAAAATAAAGCTTTAGTTGCATCCAATATTTTAATTCATTTGGACCTCCTAAATAACAAACATTAGGAAGAATTTTTTCTTGATATAATGGCCTCATTAAAACATTAGGTGAAAACAACTCAGGATTAGTTTCTATTTGATTTATTAAATCACCTGACGTGTATTCATTTTCATCATCAACTCTAAATAATTTATCAGTCTTTCTAATCCTTTTTCTACCCAAACTTGTAATCTTGAAAAAATTTACATCGGAGGGGTTTACTTGAGGCTTAAATGACTTTATGTCTTTTTTAATTTTTAAAATTTGAGAACTTGAGTCTAGCTCGCATCTTGAATCTAAAATTTCATTTTTAAAATTCTCTATAAAGGATTTCTTAAAAGCTTTTTTGTTTGAATCAACAATAACAAGTCCATGTTTTCCAAATAAGGAATTTATAAACTTAATAGTAGCAGCTGATAAAGTATCTCCTTTTTTATATGCTTCATCGATTAAGATTTCTAGTTTATCCTTAAATTCAAAATCAATAATAGAATTTTTATATCCACTAACTACCTCCATAAAGTTATTTAATTCTATTTCCCCTACAGGCATGTTTTTGGAGTCAAGATTCCACTTAATCTTGTTTTCTTTAAGATTAACCTCTGAAATTTCTTCAAAATCATGATCCTCACTTGCAATCCAAAAAATAGGAACATAATTGAATCCTTTAATATTCGAGTTTAAGGAGTTAGTTATAGATATTACATGTGCAATTTTATAAATAACCATTAATGGTCCTGAGAATATATTAAGTTGATGGCCAGTTGTTACTGAAAGTGTTTTAGAATTTGAAAGTAATTTAATATTCCTTGATGTTTGCTCAGAAGTCTCTACTTTAGAGTATTGTAAAGTCAACTCTTCAATTAAAATTTTTCTTTGGTAATCAGTAAACTGATCTAATTTATTTTTAGAATGACTTAAAATGTTTTTATCACTAAAAAAGGCGTTAACATATTTAGAAGTTTTATCATCCTTTAATATAAATTTTTCTATAAGTTCATCTCCTATTAGATTTAGGTCTTTATGGATGTTTTGACTTCTCATTACTTAATTTTTGTAAATATATCTGAATTTTTGAAAATTAATTTAACTTAGTGATAACTAACATTAATATTATGAAGAATTTAAGTATACTTTTTGTCTTTTTAACTGTAATTCCATTTTCTTATTCTCAAAACATAGAAGAAAAACTGGAGGAAGTTAAATACAGAAATATAGGCCCTTTTAGAGGCGGAAGATCAGTTTCATCTGTTGGTGTCATTAATGATCCACTAACATATTATATGGGAACTGCTGGAGGGGGACTATGGAAAACAACTAATGCAGGAAGTGAGTGGTTCAATATATCCGATGACTATTTTAAAACTTCATCTGTTGGAGCTATAGCCATTTCAGAAAGTGATAGCAGAATAATTTATGTTGGTATGGGTGAGCATTCTCCTAGAGGAGTGACTACATCCTATGGAGATGGAGTATACAAATCAACAGATGCTGGAAAAACCTGGGAACATATGGGTTTAGAGAAGTCACAACAAATTTCAAGAATTATAATTCATCCTGATGATAATAATATAATTTATGTAGCTGCACAAGGAGCTGTAAATGGACCAACTAAAGAAAGAGGTATTTATAAGTCAACTGATGGCGGTAAGTCATGGAAAAATGTTCTTTTTGTTAATGAATTAAGTGGAGCATCAGAACTTTCTATAGACTACAATAATCCAAAGGTGCTTTACGCAACAATGTGGGAACATCAGAGACTTCCTTGGAAAGTGATTTCTGGAGGTGAAGGTAGTGGAGTATATAAATCAACAGATGGTGGTGATAACTGGTTTAAGATTGAAAATGGCTTACCTAATGAACTAGGAAAATTAGCTATTTCAGTTTCAAGAGCTAACTCAGACAAAGTATATCTTTTAGCTGAAAGTGATTCAAACAAAAGACTAGGTGGATTATTTGTGTCTAACAATGCTGGAGAAAGTTGGTCTAGAATAAGTAAATATGCTGAATTGACATCAAGATCCTGGTACTATATAGAAGTATTTGCAGATCCCAATGATGAAAATACTGTATATGTTTTGAGTGCTAGAGCATTCAGATCGATTGATGGAGGAAAAACATGGGAAAGAATTTATAGTGGACATGGAGACTATCATGACTTATGGATAAATCCAAATAATTCAAAAAATATGATTATCTCTGATGATGGAGGTGGAGAAATTACTTTTGATAATGGAAGCTCTTGGTCTAGTATTGATATTATGCCAACAGCACAGTTTTATAGGGTTAACGTAGACAATATGTTCCCATATAATTTATACGGGGGTCAACAAGATAATTCAACTGTTAAAATAGCTAGTATTGGGTCAGGTGGAGGAATATCTGAAAGTGATTGGTCCTCATCTGCTGGAGGTGAAAGTGCTTTTTTAGCCTTTGATCCTGATGACCCACAAATAGTAATGGGTGGAAGTTACCTTGGAAGTGTAAATATCTATGATACAAAAGCAAAGGCTAGAAAGAAAGTAATGATTGAGCCAATAAATTATATTGGAAAGGCATCAAGAGATATGAAATATAGATTTAACTGGAATGCACCTATAATTTGGTCTCAGCATGAGTCAAATACATTTTATCATGCTGCTCAGCATCTATTTAAAACAAAAGATCTTGGTAAATCTTGGGAAGTAGTGTCTCCTGATTTAACTATGGATGAAGATGAGAAACAGGGCAATGGAGGTGGACCATATACTAATGAAGCTGTAGGAGCTGAAAACTATGGAACAATAAGTTATGTTGTAGAATCTCCACACGAGCCTAATACAATTTATACTGGATCTGATGATGGTCTTGTATATTTAACAAAAGATGGAGGTAAAACATGGAAAAATATAACACCTAAGGGATTACCTGAAACAATAATTAATGCAATTGACATATCTCCTCATGATAAAGAGACAGTATATATTGCCACTACTAGATATAAATTCAATGATAAATCTCCTGGATTATATAAGTCAACAAATTATGGAGAATCATGGAAAGAAATTACCGGAAACATTCCATATGGAGCGTACACTAGAGTTGTAAGAGAGGATAGTGGAGTGAAAGGCTTATTATTAGCTGGAACTGAGTTAGGTGTTTATATTTCATTTAATGATGGCAAAAACTGGGAAAAATTTAACCTTAACATGCCTGTTTTAGCTATTACTGATTTAATGATAAAACATGACGACTTAATAGTTGCAACTCAGGGTAGATCATTTTGGATTCTTGATGACATGGGATTAATTAGACAGTTAAATGGTGAAAGTGGAACAAAACTATATAACCCAGAAAATTCAACAATTGGAAACTGGTATAGTCAATTAAATTCTAATTATTCTGATGGAACTTCAACATTTACTGGTGTTAATCCTGCAAATGGAGTTGTAATATATTATAATATAAGTGAAGAAGATGAGAATAAAAAAGTGACAATCAAAATTTATGATGAAAAAGATAATCTGGTAAGAGAGATCAACAGCGAAGCTGACAAAGACTTTATTACATATAATGGAGGCCCTTCAAGAGAACCTGTTTTATCAAATAATACTGGTTTGAATAGGTTTGTTTGGAATACAAGACATAAATCATTAATTGGAGTTCCATATGCATACATAGAAGGAAGATTTAGTGGCCACAAAGCTATTCCTGGAAAGTATAAAATATCACTTGAGGTAGGAGATATATCATATACTTCAAACTTTGAAATCTTAAAAAATCCAAATTTCAATGTGTCTGATAAGGACTATGCTGAGCTTGATAAGTATGCAAGTCATATGGAAAAGAAATTTAATGTAATGGCAGATTATATCAATAATAATAAACAATTAGTAGATAAGCTAAAAAATATTCTTGGTGATATTGAAGATCAGACAATTAAAAACAATGGTCAGGTATTACTTAATAAAATGGATGGCTGGGATAAAAAGATGATGCAGAGAAAATCATTAGCCTATGATGATGTTGAAAATTTTCCTAATAAATTTCTAGCCGATTATTTATTTATACTAGATGAAATTAAGGGTGATATTCCAAATGTTAGTGAAGGTATTTTAAAATCTTTAGAGTCTCTTGATAAAAAATGGGATTCCTTAAAAGAAGAGATTGATAATATCAATGAAAATGATATACCAAGTTTTAATAATGAATTGTGGAAATCAGGTATTGGAGCATTGAATTAATTAACATAAATCTCGTTACTTTCTGTATTGGTAAGTAATTTAAAATAAAGAAGGGATCTAAATTATTCGGATTTTTCTTCTGCAGCTGGCTCTTCAGCCTTAACTTCCTCTGCAGCTGGATCTTCAGCTTTAACTTCTTCTGCAGCTGGCTCTTCAGCTTTAACTTCTTCTGCAGCTGGCTCTTCAGCTTTAACTTCTTCTGCAGCTGGCTCTTCAGCTTTAACTTCTTCTGCAGCTGGCTGAACAGGTTTAGGTGCTTCTTTTCTGACAATAGGTTTACCTGCTAACCAGTCATTAACAAGATCTTGTGGTAAAATTCTTTCTTCAAAAGAGTAGCTATTTGAGCCATCTTTTTTTATCATTCTTATTGCTTTTGCAAGTTTTTTTGAGCCAGTTTGTAAACTAGCAACTGCTTTCTTTGCCATCTTATTTAATTTCTTTGTGAACAGTCATCTTCTTAAGTATAGAATTGAACTTTTTTATTTCAAGTCTATCAGGAGAATTTTTTTTGTTTTTAGTTGTTATATATCTAGAAGTTCCAGGCATACCAGAGTCTTTGTGCTCTGTACATTCTAAAATCACTTGAACTCTATTACCTTTTTTTGCCATGTTTACTTAATTAAACCTTGTTTTCTAGCTTGTTTTAAGACTTCTGATATACCCTTTTTATTAATTGTTTTTAAAGCAGATGCTGAAACTTTTAGAGTAATCCATTTATTTTCATCTGGAATGAAGAACTTCTTTTTGATAAGATTTATATCAAATCTTCTTTTTGTCCTATTTAAAGATTTGGAAACATTGTTTCCAAACATAACCTTTTTTCCAGTAATTTCGCAAGTCTTAGACATAACGTACTAATTTTTTGTAACGTGCAAAACTAATGTATTTAAGCTTAATAAAAAAATAAATTTATCGGTTAATAATTTTATCAATGAAGAGCTTAAATGAATTATCCGTTACTGTTTTTATAAAGTCTTCTCTTGAACTAACAAAATTATATTTTTCACAGAATATTTCACTTTTGGATGATATTGCAATAAAATAATCTCCCACAATAGATTCCGGCCCATCAGTTGATGGTCCTGCATTTCCAGTTACAGCAATAGAATAATCAGAATTAAATTTCTCTTTTACTTTTTCAGCCATTTTTATTGCTATTTCCTGACTCACAGTAGAAAAAATATCAATTTCATTTTTTTCAATACCAATAATATTTTCTTTAGAATATCTACTGTAGGAGACAATGGAACCATTAAATGCTTTAGAAGCTCCAGGAATTTTTGTTATTGAAACAGATAAATTTCCACCAGTACAACTTTCAGCAAAAGAAATTGTTTTATTGTTTGTAATTAGATAATCTAAAATCTTTTTTATCATATCTACTTTACTTTTAGTGAGAACATTTTATTTGAATTTATATAACCTTCTAAGAGGTCACCACTAATTATTTTTGATACTCCTGCAGGGGTTCCAGTGAAAATTAAATCACCTATTTTAAGTGTGAAATATTGTGAAACATAAGAAATCAATTCATCTATTTTCCATAACATTTGAGAAGAGCTTCCTGACTGAACAATTAAATTATTTTTTTTCAAACTAAATTCAATATTTGATTGATTTTCTAATTCATCTTTAACAATAAATTCACCAACTAAACATGAGTTATCAAAAGCTTTTGATTTCTCCCATGGATGACCTTTTTCTTTTAAATTATTCTGAATATCTCTTGCAGTAAAATCAATTCCAAGACCAATTTCATTGTAATATTTATTTGAGAAAGATTCATCTATATGCTTTCCAACTTTATTAATCTTAACTACTAATTCAACCTCATGATGAATTTCGCTTGAAAAGGATGGAATTATAAAGTTTTGATTTTTTGCAATAATTGATGAATCAGGTTTTAAAAAAACAACTGGATTAGTTGGTTTTGTATTTGATAATTCTTTGATATGATCAGAATAATTCCTTCCAATACAGATTATTTTCATCTTATTAAGAGTTAATTAAACTTAGTTTTAATTTTGTAAATATTTTTTTTGTGTACTCAGGAAAGTCCCCTTTCATTATCCATGAATAATAGCCAGAGTCATTTTTAAAAACATCTACAACTTTTTGACCAGTATATTTTCCAAATGCAAAAGTTGCATCATTATCAGAATCTATTCTAATTTTACCTGCAAAGTCTAAATTATTATTTCGTTTTGAATATTCATTTAAAAAATCCATATCAGGTTCCAAATCAGAATATTTTTCTAATTGTGCCTTAAACACTTCATAAGTTGCTATTGTATCGTCTAATGCAGAATGTGCATTTTCCAGGTCTTTATTGCAGTAAAACTTTAGAGCTGCAGTAAGATTTCTGGGTTCTTTTTTATGATAAATTACTTGACTATCAATCATTCTTATCTGCGTAAAATCAAATTCAATTTTAGCTCTAATTAACTCTTCAACAAGGATAGGTATATCAAACTTAATTGCATTAAAACCAGACAAATCACAACCTTTAATAAATTGATAAATTTCATTTGAATAATAAGCAAAATTTGGTTCACTTTTAACCATCTCGTTTGTTATTCCGTGGACCTGGACAGCTTGATAAGAGATTTCCATCTCTGGATTAATTCTCCAAACTTTTTGAGATTCAGTTTTATCTATATCAACTCTTAAAATTGCAATTTCAACAATCCTATCCTTACCAACCTTAGCTCCAGTGGTTTCTAGATCAAAAAAGCAAATTGGTCTATTAAGCTTTAATCTCATTTTAAATAGTTTGGTTCATATCCCATTCCTCAAGATATTCAGCAACTCTTTTAACAAAGCTTCCTCCTACTGATCCATTAATAACTCTATGATCATAGGTGTGTGATAAAATAAGTTTTTTTCTAATTCCAATAAAGTCACCTTTACTAGTCTCAATAACAGATGGTGTCTTACGAATGACTCCAATAGCGATTATTCCAACTTGGGGTTGGTTAATTATTGGAGTACCCATAATTGAACCAAAATTACCAACATTAGTTACAGTATATGTTCCATCAGACACTTCTTCAGGTTTGAGTGAATTAGATCTAGCTCTATTTGATAAGTCATTTACAGCTAATGTTAAACCTTTAAGGTTAAGGTGATCTGCATTTTTTATGACAGGTACAATCAAATTACCATTCTGAACTGCGGTAGCCATTCCAATATTAATTGATCTTTTCATAATAATTTTTTGATCAACAATAGAACTATTCATTATAGGATAGTCTTTTAGCGACTTAACTACAGCATTTATAAAAAGAGGTGTAAATGTTAGTTTTTGTCCCTCACTATCAAGGAATGACTTCTTATATCGATCCCTCCATTCCCAGAGATTAGTAACGTCAACTTCAACAAATGATTGGACATGTGCAGATATTTTTTTACTACTTGACATATGGTCAAATATTATTTTACCCATTCTATCTAACTCAATTACTTGATCACCAACTAATGGTTTTGTATCACTAACAAAGATGTCTGAAGACTCACTTGATTTTGAACCTATATAATTAAGAATATCCTGCTTTGTTACTCTCCCATCCTTTCCAGAACCAGGGATTGAGTTAAGGTCTTCTTGAGAAATATTTTCTTTTTTTGCAATGCTTTTAACTAATGGAGAGAAAAACTTGTCCCCTTTAACAATTTCAGGATTATTATCAGGATAATCTTCATCTGTTTTTAATAATTCAATTGAAGGAATACTACTAATTTCTTTTTCTTCAATATTTATTTCCTCAATATTATCTATAATTGTTTCTTTTTGCTTTTCATCAGGAATTAGTGCAGAGTCACTTTTTTCAGGAATTATAGAAGCATCATCATTCATTTCTGTTTCAATCTCAGCTATTACTTCCCCAACTTTTACTACATCGTTTAATTCAAAGTTTTTTTTGATAAGTTTGCCTTTAAATTCAGAAGGAACATCAGAATCAACTTTATCAGTAGCTATCTCGACTATTGATTCATCGATATCAATAGAATCACCAACCTCTTTTAACCATTTAGTTATAGTAGCTTCAGCAATACTTTCTCCCATTTTTGGAAGTTTTAATAGATATTTCCCCATTACAATAGTGAATGCAAATTTACAATATTAAATCATTATTAGTTTGATAGATTAGTTTCATATGGACGTCTATTTTGAATACTTCTTGCCAAAGTAACTTCGTCAGTGTATTCTAACTGATCACCAACAGGTATACCTCTTGCTAATACTGAAACTTTAACATCATGTTTTTTAAGAATTTTAAACAGATAAAAGCTTGTTGTATCTGCCTCAATTGTTGCACTTAGAGCAAATATTACTTCATCTACTTTTTTATCTGAAATTTTTTCTTCCAAACTTAAAACATTTAGATCCTCAGGGCCAATTCCCTCTATTGGAGAAATTACTCCTCCTAAAACATGGTAAAGTCCATTATAAAGGTTTGTGTTCTCAATTGCAATTACATCCCTGATGTCTTCTACTATACAAACTATAGATTGATCTCTTGATGTATTTGAGCAAATATCACATATTTCTTTATCAGATATATTGTGACATTGCTCACAATATTTAATCTGATTCTTGAAATCAAAAATGCTTTCTGATAAATCTCTGGAGAACTCTTTGGGTTTTCTTAGAATTTCTAATGCAATTCTTAATGCAGATCTTTTTCCAATACCTGATAATTGAGAAATATTATAGACTAAATTTTCAAGAAGTTTAGATGGAAATTCCATTAAGCAAATTTAGAAATATTCGTTGTAAGTTCTTTTGTATATTTATAAAAATGTTATCTCCACAAATTATTTTAATTTCAATTGTCTCCTATTTCATAGTATTAACTGTTATATCATATTTTACAGGCAAAGAAGACAACAATGAAGTTTTCTTTAATGCGAAAAGAAGTTCTAACTGGGCTATTGTTGCTTTTGGGATGGTTGGAGCATCTCTTTCAGGAGTTACATTTATATCAGTACCAGGTTGGGTTGGCGAATCTCAATTTACATATTTCCAGGTTGTTATAGGGTATTTGATAGGATACTTAATTGTTGCCAATATACTTCTACCTCTATATTACAGAATGGGTTTAACATCAATATATCAATATTTATTTACAAGGTTTGGTAAAAATTCTCATTATGTTGGGTCAATATCTTTTTTAATATCTAGGATACTTGGTGCATCGTTTAGACTATTTCTAGTAGCAATTGTTCTACAACAATATGTATTTGATGATTTTGGAATACCCTTTGAAATAACTGTTGTTATTTCAATTTTATTAATCTGGCTATATACTAGAAGAGGTGGAATTAAAACTATAGTGTGGACAGACACAATTCAAACCACATTGATGATTTTAGCTGTTATTTTATCAATTTATTATATAAACAAAGACTTAGGTTGGACATTCTCTGAATTTGTTTCTTCATCTGATTTTAAAGAGTTCAATAAGATATTTGTAACTGAAAGCTTTACAGAAAGAAATTATTTTTTAAAATCAATTATTGGAGGAGCTTTTATAACAATTTGTATGACTGGATTAGATCAAGACATGATGCAAAAAAACTTAACATGTAAGAATATTCAAGAAGCAAGAAAGAATATGATTGTTTTTAGTTTAATTCTAACGATGGTTACATTCTTATTTATAATATTAGGAGCCCTTCTTTTTATTTATGCAAATGAAAATAATATAGCTATTCCATTAGTTGATAATTCAGCTAGAACAGATCTTTTATTTCCAGAAATTGCCTTAAAATCAGGGCTAGGTGAATTTTTAGGAATTACTTTTATTTTGGGTTTAATTGCTGCTGCTTATAGTAGTGCTGATAGTGCTCTAACATCTTTAACTACCTCTTTTTGCGTAGATATACTAAAAATAGACAGCACTAATTCTAAATCTATAAAAACTAGAAAAAATACACATGTTTTAATGAGTATTGTATTAATAATAGTAGTAATAATTTTTAGATACATTCAAGATAAAAATGTAATAGATAGCCTTCTAACAGTTGCACAATATACATATGGGCCATTACTAGGTCTATTTGCTTTTGGTATTTTTACAAAATATCAGATAGATGACAGTAAAGTTTACCTTGTTGTAATAATAAATATTATAATAATTGTTATAGTAGGAAATTTACCTTCAGAACTTATTGGAGGTTATCAGATTGGATATGAACTTCTGCCATTTAATGGGCTACTTAACTTCATAGGGCTTTATATTATTAGAAAATAATGTCAAATTGTCATATTTGTTGATTGGTATTTTTTTTGCTACTATAAAGTAAAAAGAAATTATGCCAAAAGGAAAAATTAATGTTTCAGTTGAAAATATATTTCCACTTATAAAAAAGTTCTTGTACAGTGATCAAGAGATTTTCCTAAGAGAAATTATATCAAATGCTACAGATGCCCTTACTAAAATTCAACATTTATCTAGTATTGGAGAAGTTAAAGGAGAAATTAATGAATTAGGAGTAGAAGTTAAAATTGATAAAAAAAACAAAACTCTTCATGTAATTGATAATGGAGTAGGAATGACATCTGAAGAAGTCAAAAAGTATATTAATGATGTAGCATTTTCTGGCGCCGAAGAATTTTTAGAAAAATATAAAGAGAGTTCTAAGGATACTGGTATAATTGGTCATTTTGGTCTTGGATTTTATTCATCTTTTATGGTTGCCGATAAAGTTGAAATAATTACAAAATCTTTTAAAGATGAGCCTGCTGCTCACTGGGTTTGTGATGGCTCTCCAGAATACAGTTTAAAAAAGTCAGATAAAAAAGAAAGAGGAACAGAAATTATTCTTCATATATCAAAAGACTCTAAAGATTATTTAGAAGAGAGTAAAATAACAGAACTTCTAAATAAGTACAATAAATTCATGCCACATCCAATAAAATTTGGAACTAAGGAAGAAAGTATTCCTGTCAAAGAGGGTGATAAAGAAGAAAAAATAACTGTTGATAATATAATAAATAATCCAAATCCAGCTTGGACAAGACCTCCAGCTGATTTAAAAGAAGAAGACTATAATCAATTTTACAGAGAACTTTACCCATATCAAATGGAAGAACCTCTGTTTCATATTCATCTTAATGTTGATTATCCATTCAACTTAACTGGTATTCTTTACTTTCCAAAAATATCAAATGACCTAAATATTCAGAAAGACAGAATTCAATTATATCAAAATCAAGTTTTCGTAACCGATAATGTAGAAGGA